>NZ_JACVPE010000019.1:0-1209 GCF_018882005.1 Polynucleobacter sp. es-GGE-1 | reverse complement strand
TGACCTGTCCTGGGATTTTCAGACCAAAAGCTTTTAGAGATAATGACTCCTTCAACCTAAGGAGCAGGTATGAAGAGAGTACGGTTTTCAGACGAACAGATTGTTCGGATATTGCAAGAGGCAGATCGTAGTCCGATTGCAGAAGTTGCTAAGCGCCACGGGGTCAGCGAACCCTCGATTTACAGCTGGCGTAAGAAGTTTGGCGATCTAGGTACGGATGATGTCAAACGCTTAAAACAGTTAGAGCAAGAGAACGGCCGTCTAAAGAAGATCTTGGCAGAGCGCGATCTCGAGATTGAAGTGATGAAGGAGATTGCCGTAAAAAAGTGGTGAGCGTGCAAGATCGATTGGAGCAGGCCCGCTATGCAGTTGGGCGGGGTATCTCCCAAAGACGTGCTTGTACGCTGCTAAGTGTTGCTAGATCTGGCTTAGATTACCAGTGCAAGATGGCTGTTAAAGATCAGCCTATCGTAGCTGCCATGCGCCAGTATTCCGAGCAATATCCTCGCTATGGCGCCAGACGGATTCGGATCTTTTTAAGGCGGGATGGTCTTGTTCTGGGTCGCGATCGGACGGCGCGCATCTGGGCTGGAGCTGGCCTACAGGTGCCCGCCAAAAGGACACGCAAGCGCTATCGCAGTCAAAATCGACAACCGCATGTAGCAACCGGACCCAATGAGGTTTGGGCATACGATTTTGTCTTTGATGCTTGTGCCAACGGGCAAAAGCTCAAGTGCTTAACTTTAATTGACGAGTTCACCAAAGAGAGTCTGTGCATTGATGTGGCTGGCTCAATTAAAGGCAAACGAGTGGTGCAGGTTTTAGAGGAAGTCATTGCAGAGCGTGGTTATCCCAAGGTTCTACGCAGTGACAACGGTCCAGAGTTTGTGAGTACCGTCTTGTTAGAGTGGGCGGTAGAGCGAGGTTTGCACAACTTACATATCGAGCCAGGTAAACCTTGGCAAAACGGTACTAATGAGAGTTTTAATGGTAAGTTCAGGGATGAGTGCTTAGCCATGAACTGGTTTTACAGCAGAGCGCATGCCAAAGTGATTATTGAAGCATGGCGTAAGCACTACAATTTAGTCAGACCACACTCAAGTTTGGATTATCAAACCCCAACAGAGTTTGTCGCTGGATGGCAAAAAGAATTAATAACGGGAGCCAGAGTTTCTAGATGAGATTGGTCCGATAAAACCAGACAGGTCA
>NZ_JACVPE010000018.1:0-2090 GCF_018882005.1 Polynucleobacter sp. es-GGE-1 | reverse complement strand
GCAGCCCTATACCCTTTTGTAGACAGTTTTGAGCCTTCCGAGCGTGCTAAAGCCGCTGGAGCTGCTGTTGAGATCGATATTTCAGGTATGAAGCCAGATGAAATGCGCATGGTTGAGTGGCGCGGCAAGCCAGTATGGGTTGTACGTCGCACTCCGGAGCAGGTCGCTGAATTGTCAAAAATTGATGGTGAATTGGCTGATCCAGATTCATTGCGCGATCCAGCTCAATTTACTCCTTCTTATGCCCAAAACCAATGGCGTTCAATTAAGCCTGAGTACTTGGTGGTGGTAGGTATCTGTACTCACTTGGGTTGCTCGCCAACGCCTAAGTTTGAAGCAGGTGCTCAGCCGTCATTACCAAATACTTGGCCAGGCGGCTTCCTTTGCCCATGCCATGGTTCTACCTTTGATATGGCAGGCCGCGTGTATAAGAACAAACCAGCCCCAGATAACCTTGAAGTGCCGCCACATATGTATTTAAGCGACACCAAGATTCTGGTTGGCGATGATAAGAAGGCCTAAGGAGAAATAAATGGCATTTCAAGAAAAACAAGTTCCGGCTGGTGCATCTTCAGCTCAAAAGTTAATGGCATGGGTAGATTCGCGTTTGCCAGTTACGGATGCATTTAAGCGTCACATGAGTGAGTATTACGCACCAAAAAATCTAAATTTTTTCTATATCTTTGGCGCGTTGGCCATTGTTGTTTTGGCGATTCAGATCATTACTGGCATTTTCTTGGTAATGAATTACAAGCCAGATGCTGCCAAAGCTTTTGAATCTGTTGAGTACATTATGCGCGAGGTGCCATGGGGCTGGTTGATTCGCTATATGCATTCTACGGGCGCTTCGATGTTCTTCGTAGTGGTGTACATGCACATGTTCCGTGGTTTGATCTACGGCTCCTATCGTAAGCCACGTGAGCTCATTTGGATTTTTGGTTGCGCGATCTTCTTGTGCTTGATGGGCGAGGCTTTCTTCGGTTACCTCCTCCCTTGGGGCCAAATGTCCTACTGGGGTGCTCAGGTGATTGTGAACTTGTTCTCTGCAATCCCATTCATTGGTCCAGACCTCTCTTTATGGTTGCGTGGAGATTACGTTGTAGGCGATGCAACCCTCAATCGCTTCTTTGCATTCCACGTGATTGCGATTCCATTGGTATTGATTGGCTTGGTTGCAGCCCATATTCTTGCGCTACATGAAGTAGGCTCTAACAATCCAGATGGAGTAGAAATTAAAAATACTCTGGATGCGAATGGGCATCCTGTTGACGGTATTCCATTTCATCCTTTCTATAGCGTCCATGATGTGATGTATCTAGGTGGCTTCTTGATGGTGTTTGCTTGCATCGTATTTTTTGCGCCGGAAATGGGCGGATATTTCTTAGAGGCAAATAACTTCATACCAGCAAATCCATTTGTGACCCCAACGCATATTGCACCGGTGTGGTATTTCACGCCTTTCTACTCAATGTTGCGCGCAACAACGTCTAACTTCTTATTGCCTTTATGGATCTTCTTAGCCGTGATTCTAGGAATGTTTGCTATGAGCGCCAAAGATATCAAAATCAAAGGTATTTGCGCTGCTATTGCAGTGGTTTTGGCTGCTGGTTTCTACGCGCTTGACGCAAAATTTTGGGGTGTAGTAATCATGGGTGGCTCAGTTGTGATTATGTTTTTCTTGCCATGGTTAGATCATTCCCCTGTGAAGTCGATTCGCTATCGTCCACAGTTTCATAAGTACATCTATGGCATTTTTGTCGTGACCTTTGTGATCTTGGGTTATTTGGGCATTCAGCCGCCATCACCAGTATTTGAAAAGATTTCTCAGATTTGCACGATTTATTATCTGGGCTTTTTTTTGGCAATGCCGTTCTGGAGCAAGCTTGGTACATTTAAGCCAGTTCCAACTCGCGTTACTTTTGAGGCTCATTAATTTACCTCTGAGATATTGGTAAAAAGAAATTAGGAACTAGTATGAAACGAATTCTGCAAACTTTGATGGGCATCTGCCAAGTAACAGTATTGGTTACCGCCCTTGGCTTTAGTCTTAACGCCAATGCAAATGAAGGCGGTTTCCCATTGGATACCGC
>NZ_JACVPE010000017.1:0-19197 GCF_018882005.1 Polynucleobacter sp. es-GGE-1 | reverse complement strand
ACGATCTGCCTCTTGCAATATCCGAACAATCTGTTCGTCTGAAAACCGTACTCTCTTCATACCTGCTCCTTAGGTTGAAGGAGTCATTATCTCTAAAAGCTTTTGGTCTGAAAATCCCAGGACAGGTCAAGTGAACAAACAATTTCTAAATTACAAGCAAAACAACTCAAACTATATTTGAAATATATGGACTTTGGAAATGTACGCCCTGAAAGACAATTTATTGTTGAAAAAATGATGTATCAAAATATGCTCTTGGGAAATATCAAAACTAGCATCATTGATGATTTGCGATGTAACTTCATCAAAATGCACCCAGAATCAGAATTGCCGGAAGTGTTGAGGAGGGTTTAAGGAGAGAAAGGCTACGAGACCTGAAGTTCAGACTTTGGAGTAATGAAGGGTTTTGACCATTGCCCCAAAGTCACCCGCTCTCATAACCAGAGAACCTAAACATAACCTAAAGCACACAAAAAGCCAGCTTTTGAGGCTAAAGGTCTGGTTTGGTCATTTAAGCGTTACTTAAAGTAACGCTGGGCATGCTAGAAAGTGTGTAGGCAATTACTACACATTTTCAATAGTGATACTAATGTGTTGCAGTCTTCAATTTTAAGGGCCGCTTTCGACCAGTTTTAGTCATTAATTAATTGATACAACTTTAAGCAACACTTAGATGAAGGTTCCTGTGACCAATGGATCTGGGGATATGTGGCCATGAAGCGCTAAATGGACTCAGTGCCATTTCTTGCATACCTTCGCTCTAAAAAGGTTGTCAAATTATCAAAAATAATTCCTCGAAGCCAAGTGTTACCAGGGTCATTTGTGACGCTTTTATGCCAATATACATTTACCTGGAAAGTAGGAGGCATAAAGGGAAGTTTTTTTTGCACAATATTAGTATTCTCAGAGCTATGGTCAGCTAATGCTTGAGGAACTGTAGCAATTAAATTAGTCTCTGAAACAATAATAGGAGCGCTCATAAAGTGAGGGGTATGCAAAGCTATATCTCTCTTTATTTTTTTTGACTTTAAAAACTTCTCAAATACTTCTATGCTCCTTCCAGGGGCTTGGATGGAAATATGCCTTAACTCCTGGAAACGTTTAAGTGTTAATTTTTCTTGAGCCATTGGATTATTCGTGCTCATAATGCAGGCAAAAGAATGCAGACCTACCCTACGGTGTAAAAACTGTCCTGTTTTAATATCTGGGAAATAGCCTGCAACGAAATCAATTTCACCATGGATCATCGCCTCTTCTAATTCTTTTGGATTTAAGGATTTTGATCTAAGCCTAACTTGCGGGGCTTCCCTTTCGATATTTTGGATGAGAATCGGAAGGTAAATACATTCTCCTATATCGGAAAGTCCAATATTGAATTCTCGAGTTGATGTATGGGGGTCAAAATGGGGCTGAATTTTCAATTCTGAATTTATTTGAACCAAGATTTTACTAATTGGATCAAATAAATTATGTGCTCTTGATGTTGGTTGCATTCCAGATGAGGCTTTTATAAAAAGGGGGTCATTCAGGTTTACACGCAGTCTATTTAGTGCAGAGCTAATTCCTGGTTGGCTCATTTTTAGTAAAAGAGCTGCATCTCTAACACTTCGTGTTTGGTAGATGGCAATAAAAATCTCTAAAAGTCTAAAGTCAAGGTTCATAACGTTATTCTAAAACACAATAATGGTTATTAAAAAAATTGTATTGAACAATAATGAATGATTGAGTATATTGATTCAAACAAAAATCTGGAGAGTCATATATGTCTACATGTGAAGCCATCATTCAACAACCATTCTCACCAGCTCATGAGCGTATCTCATGGCCAAAAAATAGTGGAATAACAAAAATTCCGTACTCTATATTTTCTGATGGAGGAGTTTATGAGGAAGAGCAAGAGAGAATTTTTAAGGGACCAGTATGGAACTATCTTTGTTTGGAGGAGGAGATTTCTAATCCAGGCGATATTCGAACAACTTGGGTTGGCGAAACCCCCGTAATCGTAACTCGCGACCATGATGGTCAATTGCATGCCATGGTCAATAGATGCGCCCACAAAGGAGCATTGGTGTGTTTAAAAGAAAAAGATAACAGAAAATCATTAACCTGTATCTATCATGCTTGGAATTATGACTTAAGCGGGCAGCTTAAAAGCATTGCATTTGAAAAGGGTGTTGCGGGTAAAGGTGGTATGCCCCCAAACTTTGATGTTTCTGAGCATCGTCTTCAACCTCTTCGTATCACCTCACTCTATGGGCTAATTTTTGGAACATTCTCGGATGAAACAAAGCCAATAGAAGAATATCTTGGGCCGAAGATGTCTGCATTCATGAAACGGAACTTGGATCGACCTCTTAAGATCTTAGGCAGACATAGCCAAGTGATTCATAATAATTGGAAGCTATATGCTGAAAATGTTCGCGATTCTTATCACGCTACATTACTTCATACCTTTTATACTGCTTTTAAAGTCAATAGACTAGATATGGATGGCGGCATCATCTTGGCTGATGATAAGTGGCACCATATTAGTTATTCAAAAAGAATGACTCACAAGCTCGATCAAGAATATTCTTCTGCAAATGTCCATTCAGCCAAATACACTTCATCATTAGCAGCCCCAGAATTGATAGCATCTTGGGAAGAATTTGATGATGGCATTACTCATAGCATTCAGACCATATTTCCAAATTTAGTGATTCAGTACACATTGAATTCCTTGGCAATTAGACATTTTGTGCCAAGAGGGGTCGATGAGACCGAGTTATTTTGGCTTTTCCTAGGCGACAAAGGTGATACGGACGAGCAGGAGGGCATGAGGGTCATGCAAAGCAATTTAACTGGAGCTGCTGGTCTAGTTGCGCTTGAGGATGGTTGTATTAATTCATTTGTGCAAAGAGGTACAAAGACAAGCCCTAAAGAATCCTCATTTGTCGAGATGGGAGGTACGGTGGCTGAGTCAAATGAGTCATCTCGCGCTACAGAAACTTCTGTTAGAGGATTTTGGTTCGGGTATAGAAATATTATGGGGTTCAATCAGAATTTATGAATATGTTAAAGACCTTAGATGTATTAAATACGAGCATTCCAAATAATGATCTTATTAATAAGATCGAAATTTTCTTAATCAATTATGCGTATGCATTAGATGATGGATTGGTTAAGGAGTGGGATAGCTTTTTTTGTGATGATGGCCTCTATTTTGTAACGACGGTACAGAATGAAGAGGATGGACTTCCTATTGGGATTATTCATTGCAAGGGCAGGGGGATGATGAGCGATAGAATAATTGCGCTTGAAACGGCAAATATTTATGAAGCCCACAGATATTGCCATATTATCACTAAACCTTCAATTAGACTAATTGAGGCCGATCTTTTTAGTGTGCGATCTAATTTTTCAGTCTTTAGAACGATGGAAAATGGATATACAGATTTATTTGCAACAGGAAAATACTTAGATCAAGTACTTTTAGTGGATGGTATTCCTAAATTTAAGGAGCGCCGAGTTATTTTGGACTCAAAAAGAGTGGATACCCTGATGGTGTTTCCAATTTAAAGGAGCTGAGCATGAGTAGATTTAGTTTAAATGTTGTGAGGTCAATTTTTTTATTATTCGTACTACTTTTAGCATCTGGAGGAGCCAGTGCTCAAAAAGATTGGCCTACTAAGCCAATTAGGATTATTGTTCCTTATGCTCCTGGCGGTATAGCAGATACAGTAGCCAGAATCATTGCGCCAATGTTTCAGGATGCATTGAATCAAACAGTGATTATTGAAAGCAAGACGGGAGCTAGCGGAACTGTCGGAACTGCATTTGTAGCAAAAAGTCCACCCGATGGTTACACGCTTCTTTTAGGGCTGGCCGCTCCTCAAACACTTAGCCAGCATTTGGGGAAGATTGAGTATGATGGTGTAAAGGATTTTGCACCCATCACTCTAATTAACACCAATCCTTTAGTGCTTTTGGTCAACCCCAGTTTGCCTATTAATTCGGTTGCTGATCTTATTAAATATGCCAAGGCTAATCCAGGAAAATTAAACTTTTCTGGAGCTGGTGGTTTAACACAGTTTGCTGGAGAGATTTTTAAGGCTCG
Source organism: Polynucleobacter sp. es-GGE-1 (assembly GCF_018882005.1). Classification (NCBI taxonomy): domain Bacteria; kingdom Pseudomonadati; phylum Pseudomonadota; class Betaproteobacteria; order Burkholderiales; family Burkholderiaceae; genus Polynucleobacter; species Polynucleobacter sp. es-GGE-1. The sequence goes on along the minus strand of NZ_JACVPE010000017.1, from coordinate 15,101 downwards.
AGCGGGCGTTAATATGGTGCATGTTCCTTATCGAGGTGGTGCGCCGGCAGTAACGGCAGCAGTAGCAGGTGAAGCTCAATTAACATTTGCTAATTATTCAGATGCAATCCCTTGGATTGAGTCTGGAAAACTTCGCCCCTTAGCCGTTACAAGTGCATCGCGCTTTCCATTAGCCCCAAAGATTCCGGCAATTTCTGAAACATTGTCTGGTTTTGCTGTTGACGGGTGGAGTGGATTATTTGCGCCTGCTGGCACCCCACCTGAAATAGTTAACCGTTTGGCATCCATAGTGCGCGAAGGGTTTAAGAATCCGGAACTACGCAAACGCATGGAGTCTATTGGTGCAATTCCTGGGGGAGATACTCCGGAGGAATTTAGAGTATTTGTTAAAGCCGAATCTATTAAGTGGGGAAATTTTGTTGCTCAGACCGGCATTAAGGGGGATTAATAGTCTCTATGGATGCAATCAATACAGGGTCATTGGTAACTTCTGAATGGCTAGCCTTACATTTAGACTCACCGTGGTTAAAAATATTAGATATTTCATGCCACTTACCAAATTCTGGAAGAAATGGTCGGCTAGAGTTCCAGAATGAACATATACCTGGGTCAATTTATTTTGATCTCCTAGCTGCCGCAGATCCTGAAAGTAAATTTAGTCACACATTACCAAGTCCTCAGTATTTTTCAGAGTTTGTTAGTAATCATGGAATTGCTAATGATGATGCAATTGTTTTATATGATGTAAATGGAATAGGATCCTCTCCTCGAGCATGGTGGCTGTTCCAAATGTTTGGTCATAAAAGAGTTTTCATCTTAGATGGTGGATTGCTTAAATGGAAGGCTGAAGGTCGAAGATTAGAATCTGGTCCTAGTAGAGAAATAGGGCCTAAAAAATATCTATGTAAAAGTGCATTGCAAACAGTTATTAGTTTAGAGGGCGTCAAGCAGACTGTTAAGGGGACTCAATTGAATATCTCAGATGCTGCGCAAATTGTAGATGCTAGATCACCTGGAAGATTTAAAGGCGTTGATTCTGAGCCTGTAGTAGGTATTAAGAGTGGTCATATACCCGGAAGTGTTAATTTACCATCCACTAAATTCTGGGATCTTCAATCAGGTACTTTTGCATCCACTGAAAAAATTACTGAACTTTTTGATATGCAGAATATTGATTTGAATCGTAAGGTTATATGTACATGTGGCTCTGGAGTAACTGCATGCGTTTTAATTTATGCATTGCATAGACTGGGCGCTAAAGAGGCAGTTCTTTTCGATGGTTCATGGACTGAGTGGGCATCAGCTGCGGATGCGGAAATTCATATTGATTAAAAAGTAAATTTGGAGGAAGGATGATTTACGAGCTAAAAACTTATAGGGCAACTGAGGGGAATATCGGCGCGCTTAAAAAACGTTTTGGAGAAAAGACCATACCGATTTTTAGTCGACTAGGTATTGAGGTTACTCACTGCTGGGACAACTTAGAGGATCCAAATACTTTTAATTATTTAGTACGTTTTTCAAGCAGGGAAGCGGAGAAAAGCGCATGGGATGCCTTTGCAAGGGATGAGGAGTGGAAATTGGTGAAAATGGAAAGCGAAAAAGTATCGGGCCCCTTACTGGCATCCCAAAGCACACTTTATCTCTCATCCACTAATTTTTCTCAAAATGACTAAATCATTAAATGAATTTTCTTTAAATATTGTTAAGGAGGGTTCTGGTCCGATTGTTATCTTGAGTCATGCCTTAGGTTGCAACCTTAAAATGTGGGACGACGTTAAGCAGATTTTATAGAATGACTTTACGGTGGTGCGCTATGACCATCGAAATCATGGGAAATCAGGTTTTACAAGTGACCCATTTTCAATAGATGATTTAGCAGATGATGCTGCAATGTTAATAAAGGGGGTTAGGTAAGGAGCCAGTATTTTTTGTGGGCCTATCATTAGGTGGAATGGTTGCTCAATCACTTGCTGCTCGATACCCAGAATTGATGAGAGCATGTGTTATTGCAAATTCTTCCCAGCACTATAAAGATTCAGTTAAGAAGATGTGGAGTGACCGAATTGATAAGATTAAAGAAGAGGGAGTCTCTTATATTTCAGGAATGGCCATTGAAAGGTGGTTTATCTCTTAGTACTTGCTATCAGAAAATCAGTTAAGCAAACGTAAAGTCGTAGATATCAAAAGGGAATTAGATGCATTTGATGCGCATTCATATTCAATGAGTTGTAATGCTGTTGCACAAGTTGATTGCCGAAGGGGGAATAAAACTATTCTGGCTCCTACATTGGTATTATTCGGAATAAAAGATCAAGCTACGCCACCAGTATTATCAATTGCAATCCATGAGCATATTTTGGGATCAGAGTTAGCTGAAATTAATGCTGCTCATTTGAGTGCGGTTAAAAAGCCGACAGAGTTCTCAAATATTGTAAAAATTTTTTTAATTCATAAATCTTAATTATCTACAGATTGAGCTTTTGAGGCCTTAAGAAGCACAAAGTTAATGTCGGCATACTCAAATTCGATTGGTTTTCGAAACCAAAGAGTGAGCTAGTGTTTATTGTGATCTACTTAATCTAGTCGCACAAAACCTCACACACCGATAAACAGGTGACCTAAGCTCTTGAAATCCTAGTGGTTTTCTTTGGGTGTCTGCTCTCATAATCCTTTGGTCCCAGGTTCAAGTCCTGGTGGGCCCACCAGAAATGAAAATACCAACCTTCGGGTTGGTATTTTTTGAGCGTTACTTAAGGTAACGCTTGGGAGGCTGCTTAATTTAACGAATTTATATAAATTTAGAGATTAATTGTTCTAATTGTGCTGAGTAATAAAAGTTACTGAACACATCACTTAGCAGCAAGATTGATCTTAAATATCTAAAACCAATCTATCTGATTTTGCCCTTGATACGCAAATCATGATTGTTTTATTCGCCTCTTTTTCTTCATCTGATAGTAGGCTATCACGATGCTCTGCCACGCCCTCAAGCAGCACTGTCTCGCAGGAGCCGCAAAGGCCCTGCTCGCAATTACTAAGAGGAAAATGACCATGCTCCCTTAAAACGGTCAAGATACTTTTGTTGTCAGGAACAGATAAAACAACATTACTCTTTTTAAGTTCAATTTCAAAAGCATTGTTTTTATAATCTTTACTTGTTAGTGCAGCAAACCACTCAAAATATACTTTTTTCTTCGGGTGATTGCTTGCAAGCCTCTCTACTGATTGCATGAGACCCCCAGGGCCACAGCAATAGATATTTATGTCATCTTCATATGAGTTCAATAGACTCGTAATATCGAGAATTGGTTCTTCGCTGAAGTATCCACTTACTTTACTAGCATCAAGCTGGATTAAATCATCATAAAAAGCGGCATGCTCCTGTGAGCGGGCACAATAATGTAGAGCCCAATCTCGATTTTGCATCATCAGCGATTGAATCATTGAAAAAATTGGCGTAATACCGATACCGCCGGCTATGAACACAACCTTCTTTTTCGAATCAATAAGCGGAAAATGATTACGTGGGGTTGAGATAGCTAAAAAGTCATCTATTTTTACCTGGGTATGTAGGTTAATTGAGCCTCCACGTCCCGCCTCCTCGTATTTCACGGCAATTGCATAGAACGGATCAGTAGTTTTTCCGCATAAGGAGTATTGTCTGACCATGCCATTTGGCAAATATACGTCGATATGTGCACCGGGCTCAAAAGCTGGAAGTGCTCTTCCATCGGTGGGGATGAGGGTATATTTTAGAGTCTGTTTAGCAATTTCATCTATTGAGCGTACCTTGACTCGACGAATTTCTTGTGACATGTATAAGTTACTATTAATAGCTTCTATCTAAATCAACGACATTCGTTAAGGGTTTGTTGGCGAAATGATTTCGTAAGTTATTGAAAAATATATCTAAGGTACGAGGAATATATTCATCAATATCATCAGATAAGACATGAGGGGTGATTATTAGATTTGGAGTGTCCCAGTACGGCCAATCTTCTGGTGGAGGCTCTGGATAGGTAACATCAATAATGGCGCCGCTCAGGTGTTCACTTCTCAATGCTTTGTCTAGGGCGGCAGGATCAACTAATCCACCGCGGGACATATTTAGGAGTGCGGAGCCTTTTTTCATGAGACTAAATTCTTTATCACCCATTAAGAAACGGGTTTCCTCAGTTAGAGCAGTATTGAGTACTACAAAATCTGCCCTTGGAAGTAGGCTGACTAAACTTTCAGGCGGATGCATTTCATCTACATTGGGCATGGGTTTGCCACTCTTTCGAATCCCGAGCACCTTCATGCCAAAATCTTTAGCTAATTTGGCTATACCACCTCCAATAGCACCTACGCCAACGATTAAGACCGTTTTATTGGCAACCGTATCGGTAAAGATTCGGTTCCATTTTTTTTGACGTTGATCCCAGGATAGCTGGGGTAGGCGCGCATTTAACATCATTAACGCCATTAACCCAGACTGAGATGCCTTAGGGACATGCGCGCCGCTATTTGTTAGTACAGTTACCCCTTTTGGAACCCAATTTAAAGGTAGCAAATAATCAACCCCTGCGCCCAATATCTGTAGTAGCTTAAGAGACTTACCATCCTCCGATAAGGCCTCCTTCGGAAACCGATATGTAATCATTGCATCAGCCGTAGGAATGCTAGCCGCATAATTACTTTGATCAACCCCCCACGTCGTATGAATTTTCTCAGCTACATCGGGATACTTTTCTAAGACCTTTTCGTATTGATCTGGCCTCACAATAAATACCGGCATTAGGGTGCTGGCATTTTCAATATGCACATGAAATTTAGTTTTACCTGAATCTATTTGAATAGTCATAGCTTTAATGTTTATCTGATAAGTATCTAGTTATTTATTGGGGGCCAATGACTTTGTCTAGGACTCGATTTGCGATGCGATGCACGATGCATTCTTCAAGAGAATAGCGGCCTGGACGATAGCTACCGGAACGCATTGATTTTTGTACGTTTGGGTTGATTCCTAAATCCTCGCGAATAATTTGTGAGTATTTTTCATAGTAATCAGCGCCTACGATGTCATTAAAATTTGGCATCTCGACTGTTGATTTAGGAAAAGCCCAATTCTCATATAAGCGAAGTTTTTCAGGACCCTCGGGTAAGTACTGCCTAAATTTCATATAGTTTGCAGTCAAAATTATCTGCAAACTTGGCTCAACCCAAATGTGAAAAAGACCCTGCGCTTTTTTTTCATCAATGCCAGGAACATTTGGTAGGCCTGAGTAAGCTACGATACTGCGCTTACTAAACATTGCCTCCCATGGACCCTTTGTCTCTTCAAATATCCAATTGGATGGATTAGCTGGATCATAATGATCTCGATGAATTGAAGGTACGTGATAATTTTCAAATGCATTCTCTAGCCATATCTTCCAGTTGCAGTCTACCTCGTACATATCACGATTAGTCCACTGCATATTTTCCAGTTGATAGCTTGAAAGAAATTCTGGCAAATCACCTAGCCAGCTCATCAAGGACTCTGCATTTTCATCAAAATTAATAAAAATAAAGCCACACCAAAGCTCTGTTCTGATAGAAATGAGATTATGGTCAGCCATATTAAATCCAGAGACGCCAGCCATTGGCGGTGGATTGCCTGGAGTATTGAGAAGCTTGCCACTGGGTGAATAGGTCCAACTATGATACGGACAAACTAAGGCACGACAATGACCAGCACCTTCAGCAATGATTGCACCTCGGTGTCGGCACAGAGCTGAGTGGACTCTGACTTTTTGATTCTCATCGCGAATGACGATTAAAGGTTGACCCACAATTTCAATTGAATAGTAGTCCCCAGATTTAGGTACTTGTTCGACCCTTCCTGCGCAAATCCAATTTTTTTTGAAGATCATTTCTACTTCACGCTCATACCACTCGTTGTCAACATAGCACCAGCTTGGCAGCGTGGAAGCTTCATGTAGAGGTTTGCGAGTATCTTTATAGTGCTCTGGAGAAAAAATAGATTTATTAGGCATTGTTATTCAACTTTATTTTGATACATCATTAATCAGCAACTGCACCAGATTCTTTAATAGCTTTTGCCCACTTGGCGGATTCTTTGCGCATAAATAGATTAAATTCTTCCGGAGTATCCCCGACAGGAGTGGCTCCCATACCTAAGATTTTTTCGTTCAGATCAGGAGATTTAACGGCTTTAGCGATTGCAGTGCCGAGGATATTGAGAGTTTCACGATTAATGCCTGCAGGTGCTACCACCCCATACCAAGATGTGATATCTAAACCTGGTAAACCTGCTTGTGCTACCGTGGGAATATCTGGAGCAAAAGTACTTCTATTGGGCGCTAGTAGTGCTAAAGGTCGAATCTTTTGTGCCTTTATATATGGTAAAGCTGTACTGAGTTCAACTGACATCAGTGCCACTTGACCAGACATTAGATCAGTTAGCCCTGGAGCCGTACCCTTGTATGGAATGTGCACAATAAATACACCCGCCATTTTCTTAAACATCTCAACTGCAATCTGATGTGGAGTACCGTTACCCGAAGAGGCATAGCTTAATTTTCCTGGATTTGCCTTGGCGTATCCGATAAATTGTGCCAAGGTTTTAGCGGGCACATCATTATTGATAACGAGCACATGAGGAATATAGGCAACCAAGGAAACTGGAGTGAAATCTTTTATGGGGTCATAAGGAACTTTTTGTAAATTGGGGATTACCGATAACGAGCTAGTAGATCCCATCAATAAGGTGTAACCATCGGGTGTGGATTTAGCAACAATTTCAGTGCCTATAGATCCAGCTGCGCCAGCGCGATTATCTATAACAATGGGCTGCCCTAAAATTTCCGAAGTTTTTTGCCCAACCAGCCTTCCCAATGCATCAACTGCACCCCCAGGAGGAAAAGGGACTACGAGTTTGATGGGTTTTGTGGGGAACTCTGCAGCAGCAATTGACGTCAAAAAGAATGTCGTTAATACAACCAAAATTCTTGCCCAAAGATTCATGCTAATTCCCCTGTAAGGTGAGGTTATTTTAATGCAATTCTCGTAAACTAGTTAACTAGTTTATCTGAATTACGGTATCTGCAATGGCTATGCTAGCAATCTACATTGTGGATGAATTAAAGTCATGCACCACAATGCCACATTGACTCTATTTTTCAGCAGAATTAGCGCTAGTTGCCCTTAAATCAGATCCAAAGTCGGCTGCATTTTCAATATGCCGACGCATAGATTTAGCCCCCTCCGAGGGATTTCTATTTTCTAGAGCTTGTAAGATAAGTTCTAATTCAGCAAATAAATCGCGCATTCTGGCTGGGGTTGAAGGAGATAATTTCTTAAGCCAGCGAACCTTATCATGCAAACTTAAAAGAGTTTCTTTTATTAGGCTATTGCCGGCAGCGCGATAGATTTCAGTGTGAAAAAGTGAATCTAGTTCATTAAAGCTATCAAAGGTTTTTAGCCCATTACTAAACGTTTTTTTCTTGGGCCTTAACCGATTAAAAGCTTGACGTAATTGTATTAATTTTTTATCAGAGATATTTTTGGTGGCGAGTCGTGTGGCATTCACTTCTAAAATGAGACGGTATTCAAAAATTTCTGCGATCTCTTGCTCGCTAAGTTTTCTAACATATGTACCGCTCTGCGGGCTTACTTCAATCCATCCCTCACTGTGTAGTCTTGCAAAAGCCGAACGAATTGGGGATCTGCCGGTATTAAATTCACTGGCCAGTCTCGATTCAGATAATTTGAATCCAGGAAAGTAGTATACATTGATGATTCGACTTTTAATCTCATCATGAATGGCATTGGTTACGCTAGATTGTCTAATAGTCGGCATATAGATAAACTAAAGATTAATCCTTGGCTATTTAAAAACACTTAATCCTACAGTATTTAATAAAAATGAAAGCTGAAAAATGAGCCCCACTGAAATCCCCGCAAGAAGAGGAGCTGCTATTCCGCTAAAGAAGGATCAGAGAATTAAAATTATCAATACTCATGGCGGCCAAGTTGTAGATATGTGGTGTTTTTTGCCAGATGGTAGCGAACATCTTTCTATGCCTCATTCTGTGGTTACTTTAGGAAGAATTAAGCCTCTTCCTGGCGACAAGCTATATAGCCAACTTCGTAAACCTTTATTGGTTCTGGAAGATGATCACTCCCCAGGTACACATTGCATGCTCTTCGCGGCTTGTGATATTGAACGATATAAGCTATTGGGATGTATTGAATATCACGATAATTGCGCTGATAATTTACGGGAGGTTACGAATTCACTTGACATCGTCCCCTCCTATATTCCTACGCCCTTAAATTTATTTATGAATACAAAGTTTCATCAAAATCAAGAGATGGTTATTGAGGCGCCTGAAGCAAAGGCGGGTGATTTCATTACTTTTAGGGCGCTGCAAGATTGTGTGATGGCTTTTTCCGTCTGCCCTCAAGACTTAGTTCCTGTTAATGCCCATGGCTGTACTCCACAAGCTGTGGAGTACCAAGTTCTGGACTAGGAGTAGTTGTCTGGAATTCTTTAGCGGTAGCTTCAAGTTCTGGTGGCCTACCAGAAAAGCAAACCCTCATCAGCAATTGAACTGACCCTTTTTAGTTGGATTAGGTGTCCAACTTTTGTGGGTCAGTTCAAATGGTGGGGGTTTTGTCATTTGAGCGTTACTTTAAGTAACGCTCATTCACTCCTAAAGCGGTTTGGAGCAACAATTAGTTTAGATCATGGCTCCAAAGTCTTTTTTAGATTATTCAGCACCCTTTTGGGGCATGAACTAATTTATCAATAAGTAATTTCGAATACTATAGATTTTTATCTTAACTCATTAATCTTTTGGACCCTCCAATGAAATTACTATCAGTACTAGGATCTGCCTTATTATTTTTCTTATCATGCAATGCCCATTCGGAAACTTATCCTTCTAGACCCATTGTGATGGTGGTACCTTATTCAGCTGGGGGCAGTAGCGATAAGTTGGGTAGATTGCTCGGAATCAAAATGTCAGAGATTCTAGGTCAAAATGTTGTTATTGAGCTAAGGCCTGGTGCTGGAGGTAACATAGGCGCTGAATATGTTGCAAAACAATCTAAACCAGATGGTTATACATTTTTATTCGGCGCTAGTAGTCTAGCTTCAAATGTATCTTTAATGAAGTTAAATTTTGACCCTAGAACAGATCTAGTGCCTATTTCAGGAGTTACAACGATTCCGAATTTAGTAGTGACGTCTGCTGAATTTGGGCCACAATCCTTTAAGGAATTAGTGGTGCTAGCCAATAAAAATCCTGGTACTGTTACCTATGGGTCTTCTGGCCCTGGAACGGGAAGCCATCTTTCAGGAGCGCTACTGACAAGTAGCTATAACGTACCATTGACTCATATTCCATATAAAGGAAGTGGTGCTGTCTATGCTGATCTTATACCTGGAAGAGTCACTATTCTATTTGATGCTATAGAATCAGGCATCAATCAAGTGAATGGCGGAAAGGTGAGGCCTCTAGCAATCACATCTGTCAAACGTTCACCTTCTCTGCCAGACGTTCCCACTATTGCTGAATCAGGATTCCCGGGATATCGCATGAGTACTTGGTTTGGTTTTTTTGCTCCAGCAGGAACGCCACCTAACATCATTGAAAAATTGAACTACGCGACTGTTAAAGCGTTAGAATCTCCTGATATAAAGGAGCATTTATTACGCAGTGGTTCTGAGCCAATTCCTACTAAGTCAGCTGAATTTGGCAAGTATTTTCAAGCTGACGTTGAACGCTGGAAAACTCTAGTAGATACAGGTAAATTATCTCCACTTTAAATTTTTATCAACATCGACAGAGGGGAATTTTTTGAGCCAAGCAAAAGATCTGCAACCGATTAAAGAAATTCTTCAATGGCCGAGAGCAGACGTAACACGTGTTCCTTTAAATATTTTTAGCAACACTGACATTTATAAGTGGGAACAAGATCTTATTTTCCGAGGACCTACTTGGAGTTTTTTGTGTCTTGAGTCCGAAATTGCTAATGCCGGTGATTTTATTACTACCAAAATTGGCGAGACCTCGATTATTGTAATTCGCACCTTTGAAGATGGCATCAATGCCTTGGTGAATAAATGTGTTCATAAAGGTTCAATCATCTGCTATGAGCCGTGTGGGAATCGAAAAAATAGCACTATTGTTTGTCCTTACCATAACTGGGTGTATGAATTTGATGGCAAATTAAAGGCGGTTGCATTTGAAAAGGGTATTCAAGGCAAGGGGGGAATGTCCGAAGAATTCGATAAAAATGAACATCGATTAAAGCGACTGCGAGTCGCAACTATAAACGGACTAGTATTTGGATCCTTCTCGGAGGATGCGCTTTCTCTAGAGGATTATTTGGGGCCTACGATGGTCGCCCATATGAAAAGAACCTTATATGGCACACCTAAAATTCTTGGTCGTTATAGCCAGGTGATGCAGAACAATTGGAAGTTATATGTTGAAAATAGTCGAGATAACTATCATCCCAGCCTATTGCATGGATTTTTTTCTACCTTCAAGCTAAATCGCTTATCAGCAGAGGGTGGCACATTACAAGATGAGCACTCACGCCACCATATTTCCTTTACAAAACGCTATACGGATGTAGGCGATGCTGTGTACGACTCAGGCATGATTCGTGCGATGAAAACTGATTACGGCCTTGAAGATCCGTCATTGATTGATCAATGGATGGAATACGACGATCAAATCACTAACTCGATTCAAAGTATTTTTCCAGGTTTTGTACTTCATCAAATTCTTAATTCTATTGCGACAAGACAGGTGATTCCACTTGGTCCTAATAAATGTGAGCTCATCTGGACTCTATTGGGATTTGAAGAAGATACTGAAGACCAAAACTACACTCGGATGAAGCAAAGTAATTTAGTTGGTCCTGGCGGTTTGGTCTCTATGGAGGATGGAGCGATTGGGGCCTTCGTAGAAAAAGGAATTAAAGGCGATACAGATGAATATGCTGTTATAGAAATGGGTGGTACGGGTGTTGGCGGAATGCCAACACGTGCAACTGAAACTTCTGTGCGTGGGTTTTGGAAATACTACCGGGAGTTACTAAATGTCTAATGTGATCTCTAGCAATGCAGACCTGCAGCTCGATCAAAACACAAAAGATGCAATTAGTAGGTTGTTAGTCTGTGCAGCACATTCAATAGATAATAATTTACTGGAGAATTGGCCCCAGTGTTTTATGGATAACGCAACTTATAAAGTGCTTACCAGGGCGGATTTTGATTTGGGCAGAAAAGTAGGAGTATGGTTTTGTGACTCTAAAGCAATGTTAGTAGACCGCGTAAATTCAATTCGTTCAGTCAATGTATTTGAACCTCATGTATATCGCCATATTCTTGGCACATCCGAAGTGACTCAGTACAAAGATAAAAAATATAGCGCTCAAACAAATTATGTAGTCATTCGCACAATGTATGACGGTGATATGGCAATATTTTCTGCTGGACGTTATGTCGATGAAATAATGATAGAAAATGGAACTGCATTATTTCAGTCACGCACTGTAGTTACTGACTCAGTTCGTTACGATACTATGGTTGCACTACCCCTTTAAATTTTTTACTTACTCAATATATGTATAGGCTTCATCTAGAAAGTAGTAAAAAAAGAAATCCACTTTTTCACTTAACAGAAGATGCTTGGAGTTTAGCCTCTAAACGACATCCTGAGCTTTCGTCAAAGATCGCCGTTAGCATTGGTTGGGATGGAGATATTTTAGAAAAGTCTTTGTGTGATGCTCAAGGGATAATTGTTGGTCCACTAAATAAAGAGTTAATTGCAACTGCCCCTAAATTAGAGTGGATTCACACCACTGGTGCCGGAGTAGATCATCTCTTTCCCATCGATTGGCTGCCAGCAAGAATTTTAATAACTAATAGTAGTGGTATTCATGCTGATAAAACTGAAGATTTTATTAGCATGGCATTACTCATGCTACATAATCGAATTCCACAGATTATTGCCGATCAAGCAAAGCGGCAATGGAAGGCCCCCTATCAATTCAATATTAAAAATAAAACTGTGGCGGTGCTCGGCTTTGGGGATCTTGGACAAGCCGCTGGCAGAGGTGCCAAACGCTTAAATATGAATGTTATTGCAATTACCAGGACAGGGAAACCTCAATTGACTGCAGATAAGACGGTGGCAATCGAGGACTTAGATAGCATTTTACCGACAGTTAATTTTTTAGTTGTTGCAACTCCTCTTACAGCACAAACAAAAAATATAATCGATAAGCGTAGATTAGCTCTATTACCTCCTGGCTCAGGTGTTATCAATATCGGTAGGGCAACTGTAATGGATAATGAAGCACTTAAAGAGTCTCTTATCCAGCAGCATTTAAGCGGGGCCATTCTCGATGTTTTTGAGCTTGAGCCCATTCCTGAAGACGCTGATATCTGGGCTGTGCCAAATCTTGTGATTACTCCCCATATTTCCTGTGACTCTCCCGATTACATACAGCGCGTCTTGGATTTATGGTTTGAAAATTTTGCGAATCTCTTGCATAAAAAAGCGTTTAAAAATATAGTCAATCGCAATTTAGGCTATTAACTTAGATCAAATAAAGGCTCTTATGTCCGACCTTATTTTTCATATGATTAATGGTGCTCCTGATCCAGTAGCTCCTTTTAGTCATGCTGTTGAAGCTAATGGCTTTGTTTTTATAACAGGTCAAATGCCTTTTGAGGGCATTTCCAATACTTCTAATTATCCAGAAACTATTGAGGATCAAACCCATCAAGTAATGAAGAACTTAACAATCGTACTTCAGGGCGTAGGAATTAATCTTTCGCATGTCGTTTCCGTCAGAATTTTCCTCACCCATTTCCACGAAGATTATGAAAAAATGAATGCAGTTTATGCTGGTTACTTTCCTGCAAACAAAAGACCCGCAAGGACTTGTGTTGGGGTAAATGGATTAGCAAGAGATGCACGCATTGAGATTGATATGATTGCTAAAAAAAATTAACCTCATCTTTTAGAAAATTGGAGAGTAGGAGAAATTCTTAAAAATAAAGTAGCTAAAAAGTTCAAATCCTAAGCTAGCTACTATTTAGTCTTAAAAGCCATTGCACAATTTATTACGTAGCGCCATTTTTATGCTACAAGTCAAAGAAATATATTGACTCTCGAGTAGCAACGAACTCTTCAAAGATGTAGGTCGCCCAATCGAATCGTGCTATCGGAGAAGGCATCCGCTAAAGTCTAGATGCGATTCTTAGTTGTAATCACCAAATCAAGCGTTACTTAATGTAACGCTTACTAATTTATAAAAAACGGTTTGGAGCAACGAAGTGTTAGATGGTTGCTCCAAAAATCCTGTGGTTTCGAAAACCAAAGAGTAAGAAAGTGTTTGTTGTGATCTTGTAAATCTAGTCACACAAAAGCTCACATACCGATATTTAAGAGACGTAACCTCTTGAAATCCTAGTGGTTTTCTTTGGATGTCTGCTCTCATAATCCTTTGGTCCCAGGTTCAAGTCCTGGTGGGCCCACCAATAAAATCAATGACTTAGCGTGAGAACGCTAGGTCATTTTTCATTAATGTGTAGTCGGTGTGTAGTAAATATCACCGCTATACCCCAATAGATATATGGGTCTAGCTTGGGCATCTTAACTATTAGTACATTTAACTGAACCTGAAATTAGTAATCTTCTTCATCGGCATCCTCATCTTCAGTAATTCCCACATAGCTTTTCTCTTCCTTGGCCCAGTAGTACTTGTATGGATCTTCTGGTTCAGTTGCAAGCTTCTTGAATAAATTTACCCTTTTCTTCAGGGGATGCTTTTCTTCTGCAAAGTGTCGAACAATATTGAGCCAATGTTCTGCGTATCTCTTTTCTTGATCTGAGAAATCATTGGTGGCAGCTTCAATGCTAATTAGATAGTTTTCTAACTCGCGTAGTTCTTGAATAAGTTTTGATTCTAGAAGGGCTTTATCAAGTTGAGCGTGTTGACTTGTAACTATGTTTTCATTATGAATTCTTATGGCTTTTTTGCGCTCGTATTCAACTTGCTCCCTGTATCGACGTTCCCGTTCAGCTTTTATGTCACTTGGCGCTTCTAAAAGATAGTGCAGAACCAAATCCATTTGCTGCTCTAGTTTGATGCGTTTTTGGTCCTTGAATATCTCAGGGTAATATTTAAACTCATGCTTAATCTCAAAGTAAATAACGCCATTGGGATAATTTCTGTAGTCGCCGCTATAAACGTCAAGCTTCTCAAGCAACTTTTGACTCTTGATTGACAAGCTGGTTTTCGAATAACCCTCTCTAATATTGATATACATCTTTTCGCCATCCTTTTCTATAGCGAATTCTTTCTGTCTATAACGATCTTTTTCCTCAAATAAGAATTTGTACCCTTCATCAGCCAAGGCTTTAAGAATTGGATCTAGGATTTTTAGACTTCGAAACATTGTGGAAAAGGATGCGCAAATGGGAATGCACCCATCTGAGGGCCGATAATGAAATCGTCCTTTATCCTCGTATGGCATATCGTCATCTAAAGATCTGTAACGTGAGTTGCCATTTTTACGATGCTTTTCAATAGCCTGTTGATAGCGTGTTGCTAAGTCGTAGATGTTCTTGGTGAGTGGATGCAACTTAGTTAGATCTCTAAGAGGTTTTAGTTTTTGCTCTGGCGATTTTTCTAAGGCCTCCTCTATGGCCTTATCACGTTGATGTGCCTCTTTCGCGACCTTGACAGCTACGGGATTAATTTCAATTTCGGGGTTGTATTTGGGTCTTGGAATTTCAGGTTTTGCAAAGCCTTTGCCGTAAAGTAGTTTTTGCCAATGACCCTGTGGCGGCAGCGGAATCTCAAACTTAATACAAGCTTTACGAAGCCCAACATCGCTGCAACCAAAATTTTTAGCAAGCTTAGTCATGGGTGTGACCCAAACTTGTTCAAAGTGACCTGTCCTGGGATTTTCAGACCAAAAGCTTTTAGAGATAATGACTCCTTCAACCTAAGGAGCAGGTATGAAGAGAGTACGGTTTTCAGACGAACAGATTGTTCGGATATTGCAAGAGGCAGATCGT
>NZ_JACVPE010000016.1:0-398 GCF_018882005.1 Polynucleobacter sp. es-GGE-1 | reverse complement strand
TTATCTTCTTCAAATGTCACTACGCAAGCTGCTGGTTCTAACGGCACACCAGGAGTTCTTGCTCTGCAGACGATTAGTCTGAATGCACTCAATAAAGGTGACACAGCAACAATTAGTGGCCTAACACTAACTGCCAATGAAGATCTAACACCTGATCAAGTTGCTAGCTTTTTTGCAGACAAGATCACATCTAACGCCAATAATCCATCATCAAGCTTAGGTAGTTTTAATGGCACCACCTTTACTGGGGGAGCATTCAACGCCTCCAGCCTAGGACGAGTTCTAACCCTTACAGGTCAAAACTTCGGACCGATGGGCACGGTGAGCGTAGATGGTAGTGTGACTGCTAGAGTTGCCTTATCTTCTTCAAATGTCACTACGCAAGCTGCTGGTTCTAA
>NZ_JACVPE010000015.1:0-1442 GCF_018882005.1 Polynucleobacter sp. es-GGE-1 | reverse complement strand
TGAACTGACCCCCAAAAGTTGGACGCTATGTCCAACCAAGGGGGTTTTGTTTTATGAGCAAGTACAGCAAGCAGTTCAAGCTAAAGGTGGTTAAAGAGTTTCTAAAGTTTGGCGGTCTTAAGCGGGTAGGTCACTTATTTGAGATTAGTCACTCTGATGTCCGTAAATGGGCTTTAGCCTATCAAGCACATGGCCATAGTGGTCTTAATCCCAGCTACCAACGCCATTCCCCAGAGTTCAAAGTCCAAGTTCTCCAATATATGGCACAGCATCAGATATCAGCCAGACCAGCTGCCGCCCACTTTGGGGTTGGTAGTATGACTACGATTTTGCAATGGCAAAAACTCTACAATGAAGGCGGTATTACAGCCCTTGCCAATCGACAGAGAGGACAACCGCCTATGTCCCAATTTAATATCAAAGCATTACTCAAAAAGCCTATCTCGGAGCTCACGCCGGTAGAGTTGCGAAGACGTTTGGAGTACGCCGAAGCACAGGCTGCCTACCTAAAAAAGTTAGAAGCCTTAGCTCAGAGCAAAGCAACAAAAGAGAACAAGCCCAAGTAATTACTGAGCTAAGGCCGTATTACCGTTTACCAGACTTACTACTCATCGCCAAGATGGCTAAAAGCGTTTACTACTACTGGCGAGCAGCCAGTAGTAATCATGAGCCTGATCCTTATGAGTTGGCTAAAGATCGTATTACCCAGATCTTTAATGCCCACCAGGGCCGTTATGGCTATCGGCGGGTGCATTTAGAGCTGCGCAATCAACAGCAATATTTAAACCACAAGACCGTACAAAAGCTCATGGGGCAGCTAGGACTGAAATCCCTTGTGAGGCCGAAGCGATACCAGTCCTTTAAGGGGAATATTGGTAAAGCGGCTCCCAATTTATTGGAGCGTAACTTTGGAGCAAGCAAACCTAATGAGAAGTGGGTCACCGATGTCACTGAGTTCAATATCAAGGGTGAGCGAGTCTATTTATCGCCGATCTTAGACCTTTATAACCAAGAGATCGTCTCCTATGAGATTGCTGATCGGCCACAGATTAGCTCAGTCATACAAATGCTCCAAAAGGCTTTTAAGCAACTAAAACCAAAAGATAAGCCCATCTTGCACTCAGACCAGGGCTGGTAATACCAGATGGGGCTTTATCAACAGGCCCTGCACCAGCAGGGTATTACTCAAAGCATGTCTAGAAAAGGTAATTGCTTGGATAACGCAGTCATGGAGAACTGGTTTGGGATTATGAAAACCGAGTTCTTCTATCAAAAGAAGTTTGACGATGTCGGGTCATTTAAAACAGAGCTTAAGGAATATATCCACTACTACAACCATGATCGAATCAAGCAAAAACTAAAGGGATTGAGCCCGGTGCAATACCGAACTCAATCCCTCGTGCTAACCTAACTAAACTGTCCAACTACTGGGGGTCAGTTCA
>NZ_JACVPE010000014.1:0-29023 GCF_018882005.1 Polynucleobacter sp. es-GGE-1 | reverse complement strand
AATTAGGAACTAGTATGAAACGAATTCTGCAAACTTTGATGGGCATCTGCCAAGTAACAGTATTGGTTACCGCCCTTGGCTTTAGTCTTAACGCCAATGCAAATGAAGGCGGTTTCCCATTGGATACCGCCCCTAACCGCGTTAGCAATAATGCGTCTTTGCAAAACGGTGCAAAGATATTTACTGCTAACTGCGTTGGTTGTCATTCTGCAGCAAGTATGCGCTACAACCGCTTACGCGATATTGGCTTGACTGATGAGCAAATTAAAGAGGGCTATATCTCAGGCGATACCAAAGTGGGTGATCTCATGGTCAGCGCTTTAAATCCAAAAGACGCAAAAGTTGCTTACGGTAAAGTTCCTCCCGATATGTCTGTTGAGGCTAGAGCTCGAGGTGCAGACTGGCTTTATACCTACTTCCGTACCTTCTATAAGGATGATAGCCGTCCTACCGGTTGGAATAATCTAGTTTATCCAAACGTAGGCATGCCGCATGTGCTTGCGTCCATGCAGGGCATTAGAGCTGCTAAATTTGAGGAGCGTAAAGATCCACATGACTCCGAAAAAGTAGAAAAGGTATTTGTAAGGTTTGATCAAATAAGCCCTGGTTCAATGACTAATGAGGAATTTGATAGCAATATGGGTGACTTAGTGTCGTTCCTCTCTTGGATGGCTGAGCCAGTCCAGTTGGAGCGTAAACGCCTCGGAATTTTCGTACTTATATTCCTAGCAATCTTTACTTTGCTGGCTTGGCGCCTGAATAAAGCCTATTGGAAAGATATTAAGTAGTAGACCCATCTGTAGCCTGCTAATTTCTTTGGGACTAATACAAGCGTTATATTTTAGGGTTAATCCTAGCTATATTCTGTATTAGTTAGGGCTAAAGTTTGAATGTCATAGTAGAGTTATTTTAGACCTGCGTCTGCTGCAAGAAGCACTAAAACCACCTTCGGGTGGTTTTTTATTTAACGAATAACATGATCTTGTATAAGTTGGGATAAGACCTAAAATATGGTACTACTTACTCAAATGAAATAATTAAACATCAAAGACCTTATTTAATTTTTAAGTTTATAGACTGAAATTTATGACAACAGTAAAACAAGTTATTGAACAAAAACCTAAGACTCTCTTTTTTGTAAGCTCTACTGACCCTGTAGAAAATGTCTTGATATTGATGCGTGATCATCGAGTAAGGGCTATCTTGGTTATCGATAATGGCAATTTAGTTGGGATCGTTTCACAAGGAGATTGCGCTATCAAAGTATTGCTTCCATATAACAATCCAAAACAAGTTCCTGTATCAAAAATAATGACGGCAAACCCGTTGACTATGACTCCTTCAAATTCATTAGAAGAATGTATGGCGATAATGGTTCATAAACATATAAGACATCTACCTGTTGTGGAGGCAAAAAAAGTAATTGGTGTCATTTCTATTGGAGATTTGGTTAAAAACATTATTGATAACCAAGGTGACCAGATTAAGTTTTTAGAGACTTATATTAAAGGCCATGGCGCATAGTTATAGAGCGATAGAAATCCTCAGGTCTGCTCGATTCGTCACGGGTCACCAGAAATCGAGCGTTGCTTAAAGTAACGCTTAAATTCATAAAAACACTTTGGAGCAACGAAGTGTTAGATGGGTGCTCCAAAATTCCTGAGGTTTTCAAAACCAAAGAGCGAGCTAGCACTTCTTTTAAATCCCTGAATTTGCTTACACATTTGCTTACACACCGACGCTGACCACCCGTAGAGCCCCTGTTTATATGGCTCTATTATGGGCTTCTACTCTCATAAGAAAGAAGCCCTAGGGGTCTTGTAACAAAGACCTCAATGATTTCATGAGCTTAGTGGTCGATTAGGTAGTTAAAATTGCTTACACACCGCTTACACACCGGAGCAAAAACCGAGGTGTGTAGTAAATGCGGTTTTAGTGTGGTTTTGCAGTAAAAAACACCAGCAGTAAGGTGTGTAGTAAATGTAACGATTTAGGTCCCATAGCTCAGTTGGTTAGAGCAGAGGACTCATAGCGAAAGTTGTGCCTTATGCGTGGAAACTGCATAAGGGATGGTGTCAAATTCGGAGAAAGCTAAATGTAGCCAAAAGCTGCACAAGCTAACGCCGAGCCAAGCTTAGTAGAAATACTTTGAACGTGTAGAGACTAGACGGCACCCATCTAAGTTGAGCAATCGATATGATGAAGGCATAGTCCAGGGAGTTGTGAAAGCAACACAAACCGGAATCCTTTGGTCCCAGGTTCAAGTCCTGGTGGGCCCACCAGAAATTAAAATACCAACCTTCGGGTTGGTATTTTTTTGTGTCAATAATGTGAGACTATCAAATTTATGAGTGAATCTGGGTTATCTATAAAGCAAGCAACATCAATTGATGGATCAATTGAGCCGCATGCTCCTATATTGCAAATGCCACCTTTAGGTCAGCTTGTATATAAGGTAACGTCAATCGATAACCTTTTGCGCTCAATAAGTGAGATGTATCTGCACTTCAATCGTTTGGATGCGTATTCTGATTTTGAAAAAGCCGATTTACATGATGGCGAGCAAACACATCAAGATAAGCCAATTAATTCGCAGGTTAATTTTGAGAAAAACCCAGAATTTACAGTTGCTCATTATTACAACCAATTTAGATCAAGAGCTTATGCATGTTGTTTTAGCTTGGAGAATTCTCCAAATTTATGGAAAAATTATGGTGCTCAAGGAGTCAAAGGAAAAGTTGGCATTGAATTTGATTTTTTTAAACTTAGGAGCTATCTAAATACAACGTTGCAATCAAATTCTGCTGCATTAATGGTTGGTGACGTGATTTGCAAACAAATATTTTCAATTAACTACGGCATTGTCAAATATGTTGATTGGTATCAACATCGGGAGGCGTTAGAAGTGCTTCCAAATCCAATAACCTATGTTTATCTCAAGGACCAAAAATATAGCGATGAGAAAGAATTAAGAATTTATTTATCAACCATTGGAATTGGGCACTTTGGAATGAAGGATGGTTCAATCATGGAGTTTCCTAAGGGCTTGATGTTTACATTTGATTTCCGTCAGGCCATAGAGCAAGGCGTTATTACTAGATTGCTTGTAGAGTCCTCAGAGGAGGCGCAGTCTCTATCTCTAGAATTAAACAAGCATCATATGAAAGTTATAGTTGCTCAACAAATTTAAAAAGGCTATAAATGATCGAAACTTTCATTTCCGGGGCAGTCAGTTTTATTAAATTGGCTCCACGGTACATTGTTGGGATAGGTCTGATAGCTGGATTTATGCTTTGGGCTGATTCACGCATCCTAGAAGAGCTGGGGTTATACGAGATTTCTATAGCATTCAAAAGTTACCTAGGATTTGCAATTGTTTTTAGTGGTGCCTTTTCCTTTGCCTATATTTTTTTAGCTATAAAGAATCTGATTATTGAGAATTATCAAAAGCGAGAATTTCGAAAGGCTATTGATAAAAGATTGGCAGCATTGACAGAAGATGAAAAGCAGATTCTTCGATATTATTTTGCAAAAAATACACGAGCCAACTCATTAAGAGTTGATGATGGCGTAGTACAAGGTCTTGTTGCAGCTAGAATAATTTACAGATCAGCCACTATTGGCAACATGGTTGATGGTTTCGCATTTAATATTACAGATTACGCGTGGGAACAAATTCACAAAAATCCCCAATTTTTAGAGGGAACCACTAATACATATCAAACACATAAAGTTTTATCCCCTTGGACTAGAATTTAGCTCCCAAGCGTTACTTTAAGTAACGCTCAACCTTCCAGTAATCTCCAATAATCCCCACACTTAGCCACAAGTTCTTTTGGCTAAATTGACCCCTTTTTTTTCTCCAATCAGGTTGCTCTAGCCTGGTGTCAGAAGCTAAAGTATGTGTATGGCAATTAAAAAAGAAAGTACACATCAACTCATACACCGTAACCTAACCCTCTATCAACGCGAGCATAGTGCCGTATGGCAATGTCGCTATAAGGTAGATAACAAGTGGATACGAGCAACTACTAAAGAGACCCAGCTTGACTTGGCAGTCAATAAAGCTAAAGAGCTATTGGTAGAGGCAGAAATACGTAAGCGCTCTGGCATTCCAGTGGTTACCAAACGTTTTAAAGATATCGCTATGCTAGCGATTGATCGTATGGAGCGAGACTTAAAAGGCGGCTTAGGTAAATCAATCTACAAAGACTACATCCGCATTATTAATGAACATTTCATCCCCAGTCTTGGGCAAAGGCTTATTACCAATATTGACTACGATGCCCTGCAGCAGTACTACGATGATCGTGAGGCTAGGTATGGCTTGGCAATATCGAATAGTAATCGTAAGACTCAAAATGCCGCTTTTAATAGAGTGTTTGATGAAGCTATTGTTCGGGGTTACTTAACGGAGAGTAATCGCCCCAAGTTAGATGGCAAGACTAAAGAGAGTGTGCGTCGCCCAGCATTTGAATTGCATGAGCTGAGAGCTTTATTAAAACTACTAGGCCCATACATAGAATCAGGAAGAACACGGGACGTACGTGAGCGCAGAGAAATTCTGCGTGACTATGTAGAGATGCTGGTAGATACAGGAGCAAGGCCAGGCATTGAGTTACTTGATATGAAATGGAAGCAAATCCGTTTCATGATGAACCCTATTAGTACTGTGACTGATCAATTAGATGAAGATGGTGAAGTCATTGAGGTACATAGCCTGAACCGAAGTTGTGAGATGACAGTTAAGGGTAAAACAGGGCAAAGACAGATTATTGGACGCTTACCCAGTATTAGAGTTTTAGAGCGTATTGCCTTGCGTAACTATGGAGTAGCTAGTTCTATTAAAGATCCTTTGGCAAAGTTGATTAAACCCACCAATGATGACTACATCTTCAGAACCAAAGAAGGTAGGGATTTAAGTGATGTCTTAAATAATATGTTTGATGGCTTCTTAGCAGACCATGGATTACTCATAGATCCCAAGACCAATCAAAAACGGGTGTTCTATAGCCTGCGCCATACCTATGCCACGTTAGCGCTTACTCACGATATGGTGCCTATTCATACGCTAGCTAAACAAATGGGTACTAGCGTCTTGATGATTGAGCGGCACTATAGTCACTTGCAAGTAATACAAGCTATTGAGCAATTACGCGGAGCTAATACTAGAAAGCTTATAGAAGCAGACAGTAAGGCGGCGGATAACTATCCAAGCAAGAAGCAGACTCAAAAACAGCAATTGGCTGCTTAGGATGGTTAAAGTGGACTTTTTATAAAGGTTCCCAAAAGGAACTTATGGCGCTATAATGGAACTATCTAATGGAGAATCATCATGTCTATTAACGTGAAATTATCAGAAAACCTCGTAGAGCAAGCCAGAGTGTTTGGAAGCGTGGAGCATCGCTCTGTGCCCAAGCAAATTGAGTATTGGTCTCAGATTGGCAAAATTGCCCAAGAAAATCCAGACTTACCGTTTTCGTTGATTCGGGAAATCTTAATCGCCGATCAAGAACCAGTCATCGGCGAATACGTTTTTAACTAATGCGTTTACTAGTTACGGCCACTTTTGTAAAGGCCACTAAAAAACTGCATGCCCCTCAAAAACGAGAGTTAGATTCTGCGTTAAAGTTGCTCTGTCAAAATCCCACTATTGGTGAAGCCAAGGTAGGAGATTTGTTGGGTGTATATGTCTATAAATTTAGACTATCACAGCAGCAATATTTACTAGCCTATCGAATTGTGGATCAAGAAAGTATCAAGCTACTAACATTTGGCCCGCATGAAAATTTCTATCGAGATTTAAAGCGTCAAGGTGAATAACTCCTCAGCCCCCCAAAGTCTTCCGTAAATAGGGATCAATATCCCCTTGAGTCAGTAGCCACTGTTTGTAGTCGCTAGGGCTTGTAAAAGCGTAAAACAAAACTCATGATTTTGAGGACTTTTTAGCAATCCGCTTATTGATCTCTTTCAGCATTGCTTCATCAGGCTCGCTCCAATTGGCACCCACTTGATTTGCCATATAGACAACCGCAGAAGCGAATTCTGGAACGGATAGGTCTGGTTTTCCGCCTTTTGCCGGCATCGCTCTTACGCCGTGATAACCATCAGAAGTAATGTGTGCTTGACCCTCTTTAATTAACTTACCCCATTGCTTTTTATTGCCCACCATAGGAGCCTTATTTAGACCAGAGGCATGACAGCTCGAGCAAACAGCTTTATAGGTATCTTCACCGCTGGCTAGGCTCAGTAGGCTAAAAAAAGATAAGCTGAGAAATAGAAAATATTTCATTTTTAAGACTCATAAAGTTGGTTAATGTGAAATTAATAAGAAATTTATCTAAATTAGTAAAGATCTTAGGATAGTTGATTTCTAGATTATTGTCTTTTGGCCTGGCAAAGACTCAATTGTCATCAATGACACAGTTATGTGCTCTAATGCGACTCAATATGATTACTGTCGTTATTGCCTCCTATAGGTACGGACACCTTGCAGCGCATTGCATCGAGTCGCTACTTTCTCAAACTACTCCACCTGCAAGGATTTTATTTGTAGATGATGGTGGCTTGGATTGCGATCATTTGCCAAGCATATACCCAGACATTGAATATATATTAAGGAAAGATAATTTAGGTGTTGTAGATAACTTTCAAGACATCCTATCTCAGATCAACACAGAATATGTACTTTTCATAGGCGCTGATAATTGGTTGCGATCAGATGCAATTGATTTGTTATCCAATGCAAGCACCGATATTCTCACTTACGATATTGTCGTTACAGGTGAATTAAAAGAAGAGATCTTAAATAGGGTGCCTGGTGAAACTGTGCCCTATCAAGGAGACCTTTATTGGAATCGCCAATATCAGCATCACGGATCCATGTTGTACCGCACTGCTTTTGGGCAAAAAATTGGTTATAAAAAAAGATATGAAGATGGAATGCATCCCCAAGAGGATTGGAATTTATGGGATGAGATGCTTGAACAAGGTGCTACAGTAAGCAGTCTCAAAGAAGGACTTTTATTCTATAGAAAGCATCGAGAAAATTTTTTGAAATATCCTCATCAATCTTTACAGCCAGAGCAGGCTGACTTTAATTGCGCTCTTGAGGAGTAGGTAGGAAGATATAATTTCCTACGTACCCATCTTTGGGTCAATTGTGATGCAGGTCTTCATTGCTTTTAACTCTATAACCTTTAGCCATTCTGGTTTAACTTTGGGATCCATCACCAACTCATTAACTTGTCGATTGGTCGCATTTTTATTAATGAAGTCAGCTTGGCAAGTGCAGTAGGCTGCAAAGTCCTCTTCGGTAAGGACTTTTCCTTTAATGCCTTGATGTTCCGACACTTGTTCGCGAACACACATCTTTTGATAATCTTTAGAAATTGGCTGAGTAGATGAAGCGTTGTTCATGACCAATAAAAAACTAAACAATAAACTGGCACGGTATAAGGGCACAGTATTTCTCCTTTTTATTCAACCTAAGTGGTAGATATTTTTTCCATAACTGTGCGAAAGACGGTTAAATTCATCTTTCTCTGGGCTAACTTAAGATCATGAGCCTAAAAGGTGGTTTAAATGGCAATTAAAGTAGGCTTTGCGTGCCTCGATTAAAGCTGTTGCCATGTTGTTTAAACACTTCGTCATTTTTTTCATGATTTAAATCCTCCTGATGACAGCGTATTGGTGCTGGCAGCCGAAGAGCAGTCGCTCTAACTGTTGATGGCTGCTGGGATTCTGGCTAATGATGAACTGCTCTAAATCATGATTAATGCTGTGATAAGCAAAAATCTGGTTTAAGAGGCTTAATAATCGTGTCATTTAAGACTCCTCTAACAAAATGTATTAGGGTTTATACGAATTCAGTATGCGCTTAATTTCTCTATGCTGCAGGACAGCAAAAACCCCTTTATAAGTAGTCTTATACGTAAAAACCCTAATAGGTACACAATCAATTTGTCTCTTGACCCTTCAATAAGGTCCTTAAGTCGCCTACAGGCGACTTCTTTTTAAGTCATTTTTGTCGTGTTACTAAACAAGAGGAATTGTTATGCTGAAGTACATCAATAGGTCGCTCGGACAAACTATCAATACCTTAATTGATATCACCGCCTATTCACGCTTTGGTGTTCCAGTAAGAGCAATTGATATAGCTAAGCGTCAGCATCTTTCGTTAAGTCGCATGGAAATTTTGCTCTCAGCGCTTAAGTCTGCGTATTTAATTCGAGCCGCTAAGGGACGTAGGGGTGGATATTACTTAGCTAAAGATCCGCAAAGTATGACAATCAAAGATGTGTTTTCAGCGGTAAATCAATTTAGATCTAGAAAAGTCGTCATTACAGACTTTGCTAAAGAGATCATTGAGTCTTTTGAGTCATACATGCGCGATTGCTTATCTAAAATTACAGTAGCATCGTCAGCAAAAGATCCCAGAACAAGGACTTTTCAAATAGAGACTATCCCGGCGTGGGATTCGCAGAAGTATCAATTGAAAGAGATCCCTAAACAGGGTAAATGGGATACACAAAGCGTTCTGATTACTAAAGCTGAATTACAAAAAACAGAAAAGCTAGGGCCCAACTCCATATTTGATTTTAGTAATTACCTTTAAAAAAGATGAGACAGTTTTATGATGAAATCTTGAGTCACATAAGGGTACATCTGAGATGAGATCTGTGATCGAACGTAGTCAACCCGAATATTCAGTTCATATAGGACGTGAGTTACGCTCTGATCATGCAGGCGAAACAGGTGCCGTCTATATCTACAAAGGAATTATTGCAGTTGCAAAATTACGCAAAGATCAGGAGCTCATTAGTTTCGCCAAGCATCATGGGGTGACTGAGGCAGAGCATTTGCAATTAATAGAGTCGATATTAGAACCAAAGTATCGAAGTCGATTGCTCAGGCCTTGGCGCTTGGCAGGATGGTTGACTGGTGCGATACCAGCCCTATTTGGTAGAAATTCTGTATACGCAACGATTGCCTCTGTTGAGACTTTTGTAGAGCAGCATTACCAGCAACAGATTGACTACCTCCAAAAAAATGGTGGATATGATGAATTACTTAGGCTACTGATACGTTGCCAAGCTGATGAAATCAATCATAAAAATGAAGCAAGCTCAAAGGTCTTTTTTCCCATGCCATTCATTTTAAAAATCTGGTGCGCTTTAGTGAGTAGCGGATCAGCAGTAGCTGTGTTGCTGGCTAGGCAGTTTTAAGGAATATTATGAATATGATTAAACAGCTAAAGGTAAAAATTTAATGATACAGATTCAGGTATGGGCTGACTTTGAATGTCCATACAGCTATTTTCAAACGATCGTTCTCGAAAAGTTACAAGCAAGATACC
Organism: Polynucleobacter sp. es-GGE-1; assembly: GCF_018882005.1. Lineage (NCBI taxonomy): Bacteria > Pseudomonadati > Pseudomonadota > Betaproteobacteria > Burkholderiales > Burkholderiaceae > Polynucleobacter > Polynucleobacter sp. es-GGE-1. Next base: position 19,665 of record NZ_JACVPE010000014.1, on the reverse strand, counting down.
AAGAGAGGTTAGAAATAGTGTGGAGAGCATTTGAGCTAACTCCGGTTGAGGGAAATATTTTGCCTACACAATCCTATATCGATAATCTTGAGGCTTCTAAGTCTGAGCCCATTGTTGTGCAGGAGAATCTTGAGCTTTTAACCCCAAAGACTCTAAGTTACACATGGCTTGCGCAAGAAAGTGTTTACTTTGCTAATTCGCAGGGTTTATCGCTAAAGCTTGCTAGGGCACTGTTTGATGCATTCTTTTTGCGAGGGCTGGATATCAGTAATGAAGAGGTAGTGATGCAGATTGCTTCCCAAATCGGAATTGATGCCCAACGATTAAAAAATGCACTTGAAAATGGCGAGTTGACCAAACACGTAATGGCTGATGAGCAAGAATTTAAGACCTATGGCTTCCAAGGTTTGCCAGCTATGCTAATTGGTGAGAAAAATTTTTCACCTAGAAGCTTCATGCCCATAACTGGGTATAAAACTGTTGAAGAATTACTTAAGATCTTGCCTAGATAGCGCTTAGTAGAATTAACGCTCACGACTAATCGCTTTTGCGACTAACAGAGTAGCTGCCTGATCTGACAGATACTAAAAATCAATCAGTTTTTTTAATGTCTTCTACGTTTTTTCCATGTATAAGGTTCCCCATTTGAGAACTTACCGCTAGTGATGCCGTCTACTCCGAACTTGCCTGCAATTTCTAGATTATTAAATTTAATCGTAACGAACTCACCAAGCTCCTTAGCCCATTCCATAGCTTCATCAAGCGTCTTAAATTCATACGTTTTCGAATGATGTTCTATTGTTATCACTGTAAGCTCAACGATGTTAATGGGGTTTAGACTGCTTTAGGAGGCTAAAGCAACAATCTCTTGATGTTTACTCTGAAGGGCTAGAGGATCTAAGATTATTCAAAGTCAATGAATCCACTGAGAGTCTTACTCCAAGTGATCCCGATCCGGCGTATACAGGTAATTTTCTAAGGCCAATATCCATTGCTTTAATTTCAGAATATTTTGCACATGCTTCGGTAATGCGGGTCATGAGCCTCTCCTGCGTTTCGTAATGACAATCTTCTGCAAGCCTGTTGATCTCGATAATCAGGGGGTCATAATCAAAAATATTCTGCATCATATCTTTTGAAATCAGAACCAGTTTTGCATCAATCCAAAGCGTTAAATCTAAAAGGTGTTGCTCGGGAATGATCGCACCTGGCCCATAGGTACCAATTTGAGTTTGGAGTTTAAGGTCTCGCAATTCAATGGATGCTAAAGACATTTCTATCCCTTATTAATTAAATGAGGTTGCTTAATGCTAATTTCGTTCGCTAATTTAAAACCGCTGAGCCAAGCGCCTTCAACTCTGCCGCCATTGAGCCAATCGCCACAAAACCCCAGCTTTAAATCCTCTCGGAGTTTAAAGCCTAGAATTGGATTGATATATCCGCTTGCATAACGCCAACGATGAATCGCAATATTAGCCTCATCACAATCAAAACCAAGTTTCTTAGCGCAATCAAGAATCAGCTTAGATGCTTCATCTTTTTCTAACTCAATCGATTCTTGACTCCACTGTGGATTGGCATGAATCGTCCAGGTCTCTGGACCTGTTCGGTTGGGTTTGGAGTTATTTCGAGATATCCAGCTAATAATTTCATCATTTACAAAAGCTGCATCAAATGGAGCATTAGGTTTTCCTGTAAATCTTGCCATCACAGTCCAGCAACCTTGCATATCTACATGATTGGCAATTTCCTCAATTGATTTATCTATTGGTTCAGCAAGGATCTGGGCTTGTGGCGCAGGCATGGCAACAACAAGCCAATCAAATTGTTGCTCAATATCTCCAGTCTCTTGACTATGCAGTAACCACTTACCATTCTCATAAGCAATGCGATCAATAGTTTGATTGAATTGAATGGGTAAACTTTTGGCCAAATATCTTCCTGGTGAATTCATAGCAGGAATGCCGACATAACGTTTTTCAGAAGAGCTGTGCTCATGCCATTGATTGGCCCTATATACCTTTATGCGTGGATTCCAGATAGCAGCTACATCAGCATCCATCCATTTATTAAGCTCCTGAATGAACACGGGATCTCTGGCGGTGAAATACTGCGCCCCGTGGTCTGCTGACCATTCATCTGTATTACGAGTACTCATGCGACCGCTGACCCCACGACTCTTTTCATAGAGTTGAACTTGAAAGCCGAGTGCATTTAATTGGGTTGCACAACTAAGACCAGCTATACCGGCACCAATGATTGCAACAGAGGTCTTTATTGACTGATGCTCAATCATTGTGGACGGTAATTTTTCTAAAGGTTATATTAATACGAGGAGTATGAATAGTTTTGGTTTTGAGTAGTGCGTGCTGCCAAAATTGTTGAGTAGGTGCATGCATGATGAGAGCGCTACCATTTTCTAGAAATAAGGAAGTAGTCGATTTATCTTGTTTGTGTTTAAAAGCAAATTTACGAGGGGCACCTAGGCTTAGCGAAGCAATGGGAGACTGCGCGTTCAGTTCTTTTTCATCATCACTATGCCAGCCCATAGCATCTGTCCCATCATGGTAGAAATTGAGTAAGCAAGAATTAAAGTCTGCTTTGGCAAGCTCTTCTATTTGGCTTTTTATTGCCAACAGTATTGGAGTCCAGGCTTGAGGTTGTTTTTTTACCCCAGAGTAGGTGTAAGCACAATTGGGGTCTCCAACCCAGGCTACTTTGCGACGAGTAATTACCAACTTTCCAAACATCATGAGCTGATCCGCATCCCATTGAAGTGACTGTTGTAACTGATCCATGAGCTTGGCGCTATTGGCCGTGCTTATAAAGCCTGGATGGTAGTGAATGCAACCATCCTTAGGTAATAGATTTAACTTGCTCTGAGTGAGGTCAGCAAGAAATAGAGAGTCTTGATTCATGAAAAGAATTGGACGTCAGCGCCAAGTCAATAAAAACCCTAGAATAGCCTTAATTCTTGTATCTTGATGGGCTCTCACCGATGAATCAGTATCTCTATACCTCGTTTATTACACTATTGACCGTTCTATTGATGTTTGGGTTGACTTTTAATGTTGGTAGAGCAAGGGGTAAATATCAAGTGAAAGCGCCTGCAGTATCTGGGCATGAGCTTTTTGAGCGTGCCTATCGAATCCAGCTAAATACGATTGAAAATGTTCTCATGTTTTTGCCTGCTTTGTGGCTCTATGCCATATTCATCGGAGATAAAGGGGCGGGTGATTCGGGTGTAATTTGGTTAATTGCTAGAGTTTGGTATGCGATTGCCTATCAACTTAATCCCGCTAAGCGCGGACTAGGTTTCTTAATTTCTATTCTTGTGGTGGCAGGTCTATGGACAGGCGCTGCCTATGGAATATTTCACCAGCTGATTAAAGTTTAAGTATGAAAGCTCCAGATAAGCGCTGTTGCGGTTCAGGTGTTTGCATCATTAACGATGCTGGCGAGTGTTGGTGTGGGCAAGTCTGGGATGGTGAAAAAATGGCAGCACCCACTTTAAACTTAAAGCCAAGCGCTCCAAAGAACGTAGAACTAGATTCTAATAAACCTGAGTCTGACTAATAGGGCTACGCTAGAGCGCCTTTGTTTTCAGGATGCCTTGACTAGTAAGTATATAAAAGTAGCTAGCTGAAAAAGATTAATGACTACGCTGGCTCTATGTAGAAAATGGAACTGACGGTTGCGACCATTATCTTTAGCGTTATTGATTTTCCCAGTCAGGTAAAAAAGCGTAAATGCAAAAAATACTACACAAACTGCTAGTAATGCCTTGTTGCTTGAATCCGTCTCTGTAAATACACAGACCAGTGTGATGAATCCCAAAGTTGCGTAGTATTTTGGAAAAAAGTTTCTGACGTATTTGCTGGACCATTCAACTGGTAGCACTTTAAAAACAGTCGGCGCCACAATAACGGTGAAAAAGAGCATGATGCCAACCATGCTAGATAAAAGATAACTTGTAATCATGGTGACTTTTCTAAAAAATTATCCGTAAACCCTACGGAGTGAGTGGGCTGCTACCCCGTCTTTGAGTGCATCTCTAATTGGGATTGCTATTAAATCTATGCCCTTATTTACCAAAATCTTTTCCAGCGTAGATGGAACAGGCTTTTTCAGTTTGGTATGAGCCCAACTGGGGAGGTTGATAAAGCCAGCCTTATTAATTAGTTTTACAAAGGGCTTCGACTGTATATTGCTGGGGAAGTCATCTAAAAGTTGAATGATGCTCTGGGCACGTTCGCCATAGTGAAGCTCTGGAAGATAAGACTCAATCGCTTCCTGCGTTCCTTTAAGAGTATCCGGTAGATTTTGAGCGCCAAGCATTTCACCCAAAGCCTTCATCTCTTTGAAGTATTGATCCTGCTCCTGTCTAGTGAGCTTTGGGTATCGATAGTTTTGGTAGGCCTCCAGAAAACTGAGGGTTTCCGTCAGATGAACCCAGGCCAATAGACGGGGATCAGTTGCAATATACGGCTTTCCAAACTCATCGCTACCATGGATATGTTGATGAATTCGATTGACCTTCTCAATAATCTCATGAGCCATTTGATGGGAGCCATAAGTGGTTGCGGCGATAAAGTAGGCGGTTCTACCTAATCTCCCTTTGAGATCTTTTCTAAAGCTTGAATGATCCCAGACTCCTGCTAAAGCTTGAGGGTGTAGTGCTTGTAGTACTAAGGAGCTAATACCCCCAATCATCATGGAGATAAAGTCTGCATGTACTCTCCAGGCAATAGACTCTGGGCCAAAGAGACCACGATCTCCCTGAGGGGTAAGGAATGCCACAGGCGGTCCGCTACCACCACCTACCATTTCTCGAATCGTTTTACGAATTAGTTCATTGAGCATTGCTTTAATGCATCATGAGATTTCTTAAATCGTCATCTTCAATGATTTCCGTAATGAGATCTAGTCTGATGCGGGGATTGCTTTGCGCTAATAAATGATTTTTCTGTGCAAGAGAGATGGGCAATAGCTCAGCAAGACGGTTTGAGACCCAGCCACAGTCATCAGTCTTAAAAGGTTTTTTAAAAGGGGCATCACCTAATAGGTCTTCACTTTGAATCACTGAAATAATTTGATCTAATAATTGTGCTACTCCATGATGTTCCTGGGGAATTGGCATGAGTGGATCTTTATCTAAAAGCTCTAATTCGCCAATCCAAAGTCCATTGGTCTCTTGTTTGCTCTTGATTAGCTTGAAGCGCTTCGTGCCAAATGACCTCGTCATATAAAGAGCAGGCTGGACAGGGTCAAAATCCTCAATTTGAGCCAGTGTGCCAATCTTTGAGAAGGACAGAGAAACATCTTCTTCGTTAGCATCAGAGTTTTTGATGATGCTCACCACACCAAATTCTGTCTTCTCTCGTAAGCATTGTTTGATCATGTCGAGATAGCGAGCCTCAAAAATCTTCAAAGCAATCACACCATCCGGGAAAAGTACGGTACCTAGTGGAAATAAAGGGATTTTTCGAAAAGAGGAGATGGAATCGTTCATTGGTTCAATTTAATGGATTTATCTCATCTTTGCTGGCGCTCAATAAGGACAAAATGCCCCCACTGTTTTTTCTGGTGATCAGCATCAAATATCGTTTGCGTTTACATTTAGAGCTCAATACTAGGAGATATAAATGATTCAACAGTTTCGTATCAAGCTCGCTCGCTGGATTCTAGGAAAGCATTGCCCATGCTATCAAATGGGTTATCACAATATGGTCGATTTTCAGCAACGAAGTGCTGACCAGTTAGCTAAAGCTCAAGAGCGTAACAAGATTCAATAAATATAGGCTTGCCTAGGATGATCGGGTGTCACAAAGACGCCAGGCTATTAGGATGCTAGTAAAAATCTGAGTGCACAGCAATAAGTATGTGATGCTATTTAAGATCGCAAAGTAGTTTGCAAAAGGCGAGAGCATTACTGGCATTCCATCTTGTAGCGCAGTTTCTCTCAAGTAATCCATCTGAGGTATTAGTAAAAAGCTTGCCCCTGCAACAGAAAGGATCAATATTAGTGAGGGCAGGCGAACTGCCTTCAGATTGCATAAGTCTCGCTTAATTAAGGCGTTGGAGAGGCTTAAGATAATAAATGTGCACCCCAAGAAGTAATACGCGAGATGCTGCATCAAGAGATGCGCCATCATGCCCGCTGCCTGAGAATCCTCTATTAAAAGATAGACAATTAGACAGCTAAGTACTTGAGCAATGATCCCGCCGGCCATTAAACCAGCAAGTAAGCGCAATAAGCGTAGTGGAGGGGAGTATTGGGTGGGGGTACTAGGAACTTCAACCATGGGATAAAAAGGGTTAATTAATGCGCTGCAGCACAAAGTTTGAATCAGTTTCATACTAGCCGTAATCTAACTTTTATACCAAAAACACCATGGAAGTCACTCAAGCAGTCAAGGTAGCCCTGAATACTTTGGTCGATATTGCAAGCCACTCAAGTAACGGTCAATTAGTCACCGTTCCGGAAATAGCCAGAAGACTGCGCATGTCGGTTAGTCGCATTGAGCTATTGCTGAGACCTCTGCGGGAATCTGGACTTGTCATCGGGATTAAGGGGCGAACTGGGGGTTATCAACTTCTAAAAGACCCTCGCATGATTACGATCAAAGACATTGTTTTAGCGATGAATCTCATTAAAAAAAGAAAAGTAGAAGTATCAGATATTGCAAAAGATCTCTATCAGTCGCTCGAGACTTACATGATGAATTGCATTGCTAATGTTACTTTGGCTTCTGCTATTAAGGATTACATTCCACGCTTTAGTGAGGTGCAAACTGCGCCTGAAAGAAAACCCTATTTCCCCACAGAGTCTGAAGTAAAGGCTAAGCAAGAAAAAAGCCCCAAAGGAGAGACTCAAAAAGTTCTAAAGACTTCATTTAAAAAAGTTGAAGAAATCCCACGCGGGCCCAACTCCATTTTTAGTTTTGCAGACTACCTTAATAAAAACTCACCAGCAAACTAAAGTTATCAATTCATTTGGCGTGGATATTCAGCAGGTGTCATACCCTGATTTAGCTTTTGTAGATATTGAAACCACTGGTTCTCATTTTGATCGCGATCGCATTACCGAGATTGGTATCAAAACTCTAGCCAGCAATCAAATTCAGGTATGGGAGCAATTAATCAATCCCCAAACCTTTATTCCGCAAAATATCCAAAGACTGACTGGCATATCACCCCGGATGGTTGAAGATAAGCCAAGCTTTGAGGAGGTGGCGAAAGAGTTAAAGCAAGAGCTTGAGGGGAAAATATTCATAGCCCACAATGCTCGATTTGATTACGGTTTTATCAAAGCATCTTTTAAAAGAATCGGCATAGACTTCAAGCCTAAAGTTTTATGTACGGTAAAGCTTTCAAGATTACTCTTTCCAGAGCAGTCTCGCCATAATCTAGATACCATCATTAACGCTCACCATCTGAAGGTGAGCGCCCGTCATCGTGCGCTAGGCGATGCAGATTTATTGCTCCAGTTTTGGCAAATATGTGAAGCGAAGTTTGGTAAAGAAAAATTGAATGAGCTGATCAATCAGCTGGTTGGCAATCCTAGTCTGCCGCCAAATATAGATAAAGACTTAATAGACTCTATTCCTGATGCTCCAGGCTGCTATATCTTTTATGGGGAAAATAAGGTTCCCTTATATATCGGTAAGAGTATTTCTTTGCGCAGTAGAGTGATGGGTCACTTTCAGGGAGCCTTGACGCAGCGCAAAGAAATGAAGCTCTCTTTGCAAATCCGAGACATTGATTGGATAGAGACTAGTGGTGAGTTAGGCGCCTTAATTTTAGAGTCTAAGCTGATTAAAGAACGTATGCCGAGCATGAACATCAAGCTTCGTCGCTCTAAAGATCTTTGTGCTTGGAGTTTGGAGATAGATTCTGCCGGGAAGCTTAAGCCAGTGCTTGTCAGTCAAAAGGATTTGCTGCCAGGCCTTCAAGATAACCTTTATGGATTGTTCTACAGCAAAAGAGAGGCTCACTCTTATTTAAAAGCAGTAGCTAAAAAGTATCGCTTATGCGAAGTATTGCTAGGAATAGAAAAGGGCGAGGATGGGAAGTCCTGTTTCGGATATCAAGTAAAACAATGTGGTGGTGCTTGTATTGGAATCATGTCTGCTGAAATGCACAATCTTCAGCTGAAGACTGCGATGAATCTATATAAGGTACAAGTCTGGCCCTATGTAGGCCCAATTGCCATCAATGACGGCGGAGAAATGATCGTTCTAGATAAGTGGTGCTATCTCGGTACTGCCATTAATCAAGATGAGCTTTGTGAACTAGCAGAATCGGGAGAGGCTGAATTTGATCTTGATATTTATAAGATAGTGAAAAAGGCTTTGGCTGGACACTATAAAAATCAAGTGATTCAGCTGTAATATTTTTCACTTAAGCATTGCTTTGGGTGATGCTGGGGTAAACGCCTAGAGTAATTATTTTTCGAGCTATCTAGTATGGGTATATGTCTAAGCTAATCGAACTAACTTATGTGAGTGAGCCGGCTCAAAGTATGTCTTTTTTGGGCTTGATGAGACTCTTGTATCACTCCTATTCAAATAATCAAGCATTGGGCATTACTGGGGCGCTCATCTATGAGGACAATAAATTCGGCCAAGTGATTGAGGGGCCTGAAAAAGATATTGAAGCCTTATGGCAAAAGATTCAAAAAGACGGCCGGCATAAAAATGTCCGCTTAATAGAATCTAAGCCCATCAGTGAGCGTAGCTTTAGCAAATGGACGATGGTATTTCAAGGTAGCGAAGAGATTGCTAAAACTCTGCCAGAAGTGAGTGCCGCTATTGAGGATATTGATTTTCCAGCGGGCCATCCGTTGTTAATTGCTCTGAGGAATGCCGGCTAGCACCCGCTTGATCTATTCAAATTTCGATGGGGTATGCAGTTTTCTTTAACTTTGCTCAATCAGTTGTGCGAATGCATTTACGAATGACTCAGGAGGCTGAGCTCCTTGCATAAGATACTGATCGTTCAGAATGATCGCAGGAACAGAGTTAATTCCCGCATTTGTATAAGTAGCTTCTTCTGTGCGGACTTCTTTGGCAAATTCATTATTCTTGAGAACCTCTAGAGCTCTATCTTGATCTAGGCCAGAATGAGTCACTGCATCTAGTAGATTATGTTGATCATCTAAATTCACTGCTAAGCAAAAGTAAGTATTGAGCAATTCTTTCTTGAGGATTGCTTGCTTCTCCAGCCCAAACTCTTGACCTGCCCAATGCAGAAGACGATGAGCGTCAAACGTGTTGTAAACCTTTTTGCGACCTTCTGGATGAAATTCAAATCCTGCCTCTAAAGCTTTGGCTCGAATATTGGCCTGATTGGTTTTGACCTGCTCTGCAGTTAAACCATATTTTTCAGTGAGATGTTCTATAGCATCTTGGCCGCCTTTAGGCATATTAGGGTTGAGTTCGAAGGGGCGAAAATGCACCTCAAAATTTGCCTTATCACTAAGCTGATCAATCGCTTGATTTAGATTGCCTAGACCGACTGCGCACCATGGGCAGGCGATATCAGATACATAATCAATTTTGATGGTTGGTTTCATCATTTGATTCTACAAGTCTATTGGTAGTGAAGTGCTTGGTAAGTCAGTGTTGCCTAAAACAAAATTAAAGGGTGAGAAAGCATTTCTTAAAAGATGTGAAATATCACTGCATAGTTACTGACATGACGCTAATAACTAGCCACTCTTTTCCCCGTATTTTTAAGTTGAATTAATGTAGCCAGCATGCCCAAAATTCTTTGAGTATTTGAATAAATTTCATCTTCCGCACAATTTTGGGGCATGAGTTAAATACCTTCCTGGGACTCAATATGAATTGCTGCATGTTTTGAGTCCCATTTCTTAAAATTCTGATCCTAATTCAATAATCACCATTTTGGTGCGAATCATTTTCATGGGAAGTGGTTTGGTGCGTTGCTGTATCTCCCTGTGATTTTGGCGGGTTAAAAATGACTTATTAACTTTTTTGCTTATTTTTAATGACTAAAACCTCTAGGAGATTCAAATGAATTCATATCGCCCCTTTGATCCTGATAGGCCGTTATTTAGTAGTCGTTGTAGTTGTGGTCGTCATGCATCCGATGCTGAGCATGCCCTTGATTTGTCTGCGAGAGTCGACGAAGAGAAAATGAGTGCTGATTTTGTGGAGGCAAGTCTTGTCAAGGCATTGTTCCCGCAAGAGAGTCGCCGCCGTGCATTTCTAAAAGCGGTTGGTGCTGGCGGTGCAATGAGTGCCTTATCTGGATTCTTGCCTGTAGGTGCCTTACAGGCGATGGCTCAAGAAAAAGCCCCATTAGAAAAGCCTGATCTCAAAATTGGTTTTATTGCGATCACCTGTGCCACCCCTCTTATCATGGCCGATCCCCTAGGTTTTTATAAGAAGCAGGGTCTCAATGTCACACTGAATAAAACTGCTGGCTGGGCGTTAATTCGAGACAAGATGCTGAACAAAGAGCATGATGCCTCTCACTTTTTATCACCAATGCCCATTGCAATGTCTATGGGATTAGGTTCTGATCCCACTCAAATGCGGGTGGCGACTATTCAGAACGTGAATGGCCAGGCTATTACTTTGGCGAATAAGCACAAAGATAATCGTGATCCAAAAAAATGGAAGGGTATGAAATTTGCTGTTCCATTTGAATATTCGATGCACAACTTCTTGTTGCGGTACTACGTATCTCAAGCTGGATTAGATCCTGATAAAGATATCCAGATTCGCGTTACCCCACCTCCAGAAATGGTTGCCAACTTACGTGCTGGCAATATTGATGGATTCCTGGGGCCTGATCCATTTAATCAACGCGCCGTTTATGACGAGGTTGGCTTCATCCATATCTTGACTAAAGAAATCTGGGATGGACACCCTTGTTGTGCATTTGGAACATCTGAAGACTTTATTAAGAAAAATCCAAATACCTTTGCAGCGCTCTATCGTGCTGTATTGAATGCCTCAACCATGGCGCGCGATCCCGCTAATAGACCGCTCATTGCAAAAGTGATTTCGCCAGCCAACTACTTAAATCAACCAGAAACAGTTGTTATGCAAGTGTTGACCGGAAAATTTGCTGATGGTCTTGGCAATGTTCAAAACGTTCCTGACCGAATTGATTTCAACCCAATTCCCTGGTACTCAATGGCGACTTGGATGCTGACCCAAATGCAGCGCTGGGGTTATGTCAAGGGTGATGTCAATTACAAGGACATCTCTGAAAAAGTATTCCTGCTGACCGACGCTAAAAAGTATATGGGGGAGACTGGCATTGCTGTTCCAGCTCTGGCAAAAGCAGGTTATAAAAAAGACAAGATCATGGGCAAAGAGTTTGATCCAAGTCAGCCTGCTGCTTATTTGAAATCTTTCCAGTGAGTCAGAGATAAACATGAATAAGCTTTCTATCAAAGTTCGTGGAGCCATACTTTCGGTTGCCATTTTGGTTTTTGCATTATTGCTTTGGCATATCGCAACTGCCCCAAAAGTAGTTTCTACTCCAGTAGTCAGTACAGGCACCAGTGAGTATCAAGCCCTGATGGGGCAGGGTGGCGGGGTTTCTGTGGAGAAGTCTGGATTTCCAACGCTAACCCAAATGGGAGAAACCTTTTATAAGCAACTTTCAAGCCCTTTTTATGACAATGGTCCTAACGACAAGGGGATTGGTATTCAGCTTGCATATTCCTTAGCTCGAGTTGGGCTTGGCTTTTTGCTTGCAATGTTAGTAGCTATTCCTTTCGGCTTCTTAATTGGGATGTCGCCATTGGCATATGAGGCATTTAATCCGTTTATCCAAATCCTCAAGCCTATTTCTCCCTTAGCGTGGATGCCAATAGCGCTGTATACGATTAAAGATTCATCCATCTCCGGCATCTTTGTGATCTTTATTTGTTCAGTATGGCCCATGCTGCTCAATACAGCATTTGGTGTGGCCAATGTTCGCAAAGAATTATTAAACGTCACTAAGACTCTGGAAGTTTCTCCTTTCCGAAAAGCTTTTTTAGTGATCTTGCCAGCAGCTGCACCAACGATTTTGACTGGAATGCGAATCTCAATGGGCATTGCATGGCTGGTGATTGTTGCCGCAGAGATGCTTGTTGGTGGCACCGGAATTGGCTATTTCTTATGGAATGAATGGAACAACCTATCTATCTCCAGCGTAATTTTTGCCATTGTGATGATTGGACTAGTTGGGATGATTTTAGATATGGCATTTGCAAGATTACAGAAGGCAGTTTCTTATGCAGAATGAAAATTCATTTTTAAAAGTTGAGAGTCTAAGTAAGTCATACAAGACGGATGCGCCACCAGTATTCGAGGGTATCAATTTTGAAATTGAGCGCGGAGAGTTTGTTTGCATCATTGGCCATTCGGGCTGTGGCAAGACAACGATTTTGAACGTGCTGGCTGGTCTTGAAGATGCTAGCAGTGGTTATGCTTATATGCTGGGTCGAGAAATTAATGGCCCAAGCCTTGATCGTGGCGTTGTATTTCAGGGGCACGCATTAATGCCTTGGATGACGGTCTTGCAAAATGTTGCCTTTGCGGTGAAGTCTAAGTACCCAGATTGGTCAAAGCAGCAGATTTCGGATCACTCTAAAAAGTACTTGGCAATGGTTGGGCTCGTTAATGCTGAAAATAAGAAGCCTTCTGAGTTATCTGGTGGCATGAAACAAAGGGTTGGTATCGCCAGGGCTTTTGCAATTGAACCAAAAATGCTTTTGTTAGATGAGCCCTTTGGTGCATTGGATGCCCTGACGCGTGGGGTGATTCAGGATGAGTTGCTCAAAATTTGTAGCGAAACTAAGCAAACAGTCTTCATGATTACGCATGATGTGGACGAAGCGATTTTACTCTCCGACAAAATTATGTTGATGAGTAATGGGCCGAATGCAAGGATCGCCGAAATCGTCATCAATACATTGCCTAAGGATCGAAAGAGGGCAAGCTTGCACCATGATCCGATGTATTACCCCATGCGAAATCACTTGGTTGATTTTTTAGTCAATCGTTCTAAGGATTTGCAGGCTAAAGGATCTGCTGGAGGTTTAGACGGCTACCAGCCAATCTTGGTATGCCCAGGTCTACAAACCCCAGTGACTCAATAAATTCAAACTTAAAACTTAGGAGAAAAAGATGGATCGTTCAGTAGTGACACAGAAAATTATCGAAGCCAAAGTTCGTAAAGGCATGAAGTGGAGTGATATTGCCAAAGCAATTGGTGAGTCAAAGGAATGGGTGACTGCAGGCTGCTTAGGCCAAATGACCTTTACTAAAGCACAGGCTGAAGCTGCTGGTAAGTTATTTGACTTGACCGATGAAGAAATGGCTTGGTTGCAAATTGTTCCTTATAAAGGCTCTTTACCAACTGCAGTGCCAACCGATCCACTGATCTATCGTTGGTATGAAATTGTGAGCGTATATGGCACCACGATCAAAGAGTTGATCCATGAAGAATTTGGCGATGGGATTATGAGTGCGATTGATTTCTCAATGGATATCCAACGCGAACCAGATCCAAAAGGTGATCGTGTGCAGGTAGTGCTATCAGGTAAGTACCTTTCTTATAAGACTTACTAATCAAACTAGTCTCTTAGTAAGCCACCTTCGGGTGGCTTTTTTATTGGAGTATTCTTAGTAAGAAATGACTTAACAATAGAGATTACGCATGTCAGATGGGATTGATTTCAAAGCACTGGTGAGCCATATTGGCGAGGCTGTGATTATTTCGGATCGAGATGAAAATATCTTGTTCTGGAATGCTTCCGCTGAGCGAATTTTTGGCTATAGCCATGATGAAGTCTTAGGAAAAACACTCAGCATCATTACACCTGAGCGTTTTAGGGAGCGCCATTCTAAAGGCTACTTTCATACCATGGAAACGGGCAAAACGAAGTATGGCAATACTTTGCTGCGGGTTCCAGCAGTGCATAAAGATGGTAGATCTATTTCAATTGCCTTTTCAGTCACGATGATTTTTGATGATCAGAATCAGCCTATGGCGATTGCAGCCATTATTCGCGATGAAACAGAACGATTCCAAGAAGAGCGCAAACTCAAAGAAAAGTTAGCCACCTACGAGAAGAATCATTAAGCCAACAAGTATTGCTGTTGGTAATTCTTAAACACTTTTCTTCATCAAATCACTGATCTCGCGAGCTTGATTCGATAGTTTGACCGCTTCTGCTGCTGAATCAGCCGCCAACCGAGAGGCATCAGCTGCTTCACTCGAGGCTTTGAGAAGCGCTTCTTCAGCGTGTTGAGAAACCGCAGCAGCTGCAGCTGCCGCAGCGGCTGCAGCTGCTCCAGCTGACTCGATCGCCGCTATTGCGGCAGATACTGCTGCTTTAACTGAAGACTCCACTACCGCTAAAAATGATTTGTCTTTGGAGGCGAGTTCTGCAGCATTCATGGCATTTAAAGCGGCTAGTCTGGATTGCTCAGCTGCTTTGGCAGCTCGCTTAGATGCCTCTGCAGATTGCAAGGTCAGTTCTTTAAGGGATGAGAGGGCCTCCTTATAGTTTTTGCTCACGCCTTTATAGGTGTTACGCAGATCTTCTAAATCTGCTTGCATTGTTTCTAATTTTTGATAAACCTGTTCAAGACTTTGAGTCATGGCGCTCTCCGGGGTGCTTTTTAATCGCTGCTAGAGATTAACATCAAAAATACAAGCTACCTCATACTTTTTCTTTATCTTTAATGATAAAAATCTCTTCTGTGGTTTCAGTGAAGGCATTAATAATGTCGATAAATTTTTTGGTCGGTTTAACGTATTTGATCCGTTTATCCAGTAGATCAGGGTAATGCTCGATCCAGCCATCATCGATAAAGCGTTGGTAGTGAGATCTGACTGCTGTTGAAGAATGAGGCAGAGATGCAAAGAGCTGCTTAATCGTAATATGCCCATTGGCATAGTTATGAATCGAGAGTAGCAAAATCAGATCATAGGCAATCAAAGAATTTTCAATCGGAAGATTTTCTTGGACCCACTTCCGTAATCTAAAGATAGACTCGATCAGAAGTGGATGGTTTTCACTGAACATGCCTTACTCTAAGGCTAATAACTCTTAATTGGTAGTGAAACAAGCTTTTAATTTAAAAGCTTTTTTAAGCATCTTTATATTATTGCTAATAACTAGAAGCTTTCTGATACTGAGGGTGCTTATTGACGTAATCCCCGTTCAAAGTGGTTTTCATCCTTTTGGTGATGATCTTTTATGGGATAGAAAGCATAAGCACACTCCTAATGAAATTAATTCACTCCACACCCATTGCCTGTTTTTTAAATGCGGTTGCCTCCTTACCTACCAATAGTCCTAGTACCAGATTAGATTGGCTTGAAGAGCAATTATTAAACTATATCTTTCTTGCTACTGCCAGAGGCGAACGTTTGTTAGTAGGTCAGATAATTTTATTAAAGCAATTTGGATCGCAAGCCACCTTACATGGTCGCCTAAAGAATTTAGTTAGAAAAGGCTATATACGTTTACTTGAAGATAAAGAGGATGGCCGCAGAAAGCTCGTTCACTTAACGGCCAAAGCAGATAACCACTATGAACAATTATCTAAATGCCTCATTTCGGCACTCAAGAAGTGAGACTTTAAAAATACCCAAAAAGACCATTTATTGAATAGCGGGTGGTTTTCTGATGTATTCAAACAGCATCGTCTGGCTGAGTGCGGGTATTTACTAGTGATACCCCATCCTCTTTATTGTATAAATTGATGTTAATTAGAAAAAACCTAGACTTGATTCTAAACAATCTAGGAAGACGTGAGACATTCTGTTTTTTAAAATTTCATCATGGGAAATGAAGCACATGACACAAATTACTTTACTAGTGAATGGAAAGAGTAAATCTATTAATGTAGATGATGACATTCCATTGTTATATGCATTACGTGACGACCTTGGTATGAAAGGTCCCAAATTTGGTTGTGGCTTAGGTCAGTGCGGAGCTTGTACGGTGCAGGTAGACGGGCAGGCGGTGAGGTCCTGCGTTACTCCCGCCAAGAGTGTGAGCGGCAAAAAAATCACCACGCTTGAGGGCTTAGGTAGCACTCAAAAACCCAGCAAACTTCAACAGGCTTTTATTGATGAGCAGGCAGCACAGTGCGGCTACTGTCTGAATGGCATGATTATGACGGCCTCAGCCTTTTTGGCCAAAAATAAAAACCCCAGTGATGCGCAGATTACCGAAGCGATGTCTGGTAATTTATGTCGATGTGGTACCCATCAGCGCATTGTTGCAGCCGTGAAGCGCTATTTAGCAGCTTAATTTCCTCAATTCCTTGAGATCAGGTATTTATATGAATACATTTACACGCCGTGAATTTTTAAAGACCAGCACCGCTGGTGTATTGATGGTCAGCTTCTCCTTGAGTGTAGAAGCTGCTCCGACGAATCAGTATGGTTTAAGAGATCCTAAAGAAGTCAGTAGAGAGGCCGTTGACTCTTGGTTAAGTATTGATCAGAACGGTAAGGTCACCATTTTTTCTGGCAAAGTAGATTTAGGAACTGGTGTGAAGACTGCTCTAGCACAAATGGCTGCGGATGAGCTCTATGTTCCATTTGGCAGTATTGAAATGGTGATGGGTGATACAGCCACCACCCCAGATCAATGGATTACGGGCGGTGCGATTTCTATTTCTCAGGGCGGTACTGAATTGCGTCAAGCTGCTGCTAATGCGAGACAAGCTCTGTTAGAGAGGGCTGCTACTAAATGGCAAATACCCGTTTCAGAATTAATGGTGAGATCTGGCGTTATTTTCCCCATCAGCAATCCAGGTCAAAAGGCGACTTACGGTAGTCTGATTGGTGAAGGATTCAAGATCAAGGTAGACACTAAAGTTCCCTTGAAAAAATATACCGAATACCGAGTTGTGGGTAAATCTATTCCACGCGTTGATATTCCGAGCAAGGTCACTGGCGAATATGTCTATATGCATGATTTCAGGTTGCCTGGCATGCTGCATGCTCGCGTTATTCGTCCAGATTCGATTGGTGCTAAGTTAGAAAGCCATGACGACGCATCCTTGAAGAACATTAAAGGCTATGTCCAAACAGTCCGCAAAGGCGATTACCTCGCTGTGATATCGACCACAGAGTGGGGCGCTGTCAAGGCGGCTCGCGATCTCAAGGTATCTTGGAAAAAGGGACCCGATTTACCAAAGAAAGAAACTATCTTTCAAGAGTGGCGACAAATGCCGCTTGCAAAGGAAGAGGTAACCCAGAAGGTGGGAGATGTTAATAGCGTGATTGGTTTAGGCGCTAAAAATATCAAAGCTACCTACAATTTTCCTGTGCAGACACACGCCTCAATTGGCCCATCTTGTGCGGTAGCTGATTATCAGAATGGAAAACTGACGGTGTGGAGCGCCTCTCAGGCAACCCATTCAATGCAGCATGAGTTAGCAGTCATTACTGGTTTACCAAAAGATTCAATTCGCCTGATCTATCTAGATGGTTCTGGTTGTTACGGTCGCAATGGGCATGAAGATGCTACTGCCGACGCTGCCTTAGCTGCTATTGCGCTAGGTAAGCCTGTACGCATGCAGTGGATGCGTCATGATGAAACTGCACTCGCACCAAAGAGTCCACCAAGAACGATGGACTTCGAAGCCAGTTTGGATAGCAAGGGAAATATTATTAGCTGGAAGAGTGATTTTTATATCGCCCTGAATCACATTGCATTTATGAAGCCTTTAGATTTTCCATTGCTTGCTGCTACCGATACGGGAGTTCCTCGTCCTGGAAATTGGGTAGGCTTCCTCTTTCAAAATACTGGGGCACCCTATGCAGTGCCTAATATTTCAGTCAATACCAAACATATTGCGCAAACTTTCTTAAGATCTTCCCATCTCAGAAGCCCCGGAAGAATTGAGAATAGCTTTGGTAATGAATCTTTTATTGATGAGCTTGCTATCTCTAGTAATGCTGATCCTGCGGAGTATCGTATCAAGAATTTAACGGATCCTAGAGCTATTGCAGTGATCCGTGCGGCGATGAAGTCTTCGGGCTGGCAAAGTCGGGATCCAGCATATAAGTCTAATCAAGGCAGCAATATCGCTAAGGGTCGTGGCATTGCTTATGTGAGATACAACAACGCTATTACCTATGTTGCTACAGTTGCTGATGTAGAGGTTAATCGAGAGACTGGCAAGATTTTGGTTAAGAATTTGTATGTTGCACATGATTGCGGTCAAATCATTAATCCTGATGGTGTGCAAAATCAAATTCAGGGTGGTGCAATACAAACGGTCAGCCGTGTATTAATGGAGGAAGTGAAGTGGAAGGGCAGCGATATTGAGAGTGTTGACTGGGCCTCTTACCCAATTATTCGCTTCAATGAAGTTCCTAAAGTCCATACCGTGTTGATTGACCAACCTGGTACACCTTCATGGGGCGCGGGAGAGCAAACCCCAACAACCATTCCTGCAGCCATTGCTAATGCAGTATTTGATGCGGTAGGTGTGAGACTGAGAACGATTCCATTTACGCCAGAGTCGGTCAAGACCGCAATGAAGGAGCAGTCATCAGCTAAAGCATGAAATCATTCAACTGAAAGCTGCTAACAAACTATTTTAGAGTTTAGAGCCTATTCATAACTTTCCAACAGATTGTTCTAATAGGTTCCAACCCGTTTTTCCAAAATGCTCGCGCCATCTTCCGTAGAAGCCATCGCCTAGCTTATCTTTAAAGCTTTGGATATTGGCTTGATTGAATTTTTGACCACGCTCTGTAAGAGTGACCTCAAGTTGCTTATTTAAATTATTGGTATAGGTTCTTTGTAGGGAAACATATTTTTTGACATTCCTGAGAACTACTTCTTGAACGTCACTTGGCAGCGATTTCCAGAATTTCTGATTAGCCAAGAGATTAAATCCAGACCACATGTGATTTGTAATAGATTGATTGTTGCTGACCTCATACAGCTTATTGACTTCAGTGATGACGAGAGGATTTTCCTGCCCATCAACCTTACGAGTCTTCATTGATTCATAGAGTTCTCGAATATTTACGGTGACAGGTGTTGCCCCAAGAGAGCTAAATAGATCGCGAAACATTTCACCATCGGGAACTCTAATGCGCATTCCAGATAAATCGGCTGGAGTATAGATTGCCTTATCAATCATTCCAATTTGCCTAAATCCATTTTCTAGTAGTCCGTATTGAAATCGATAGATTCCTTTTGCTGCGCATTCTTTTGCTATGTATTCACCTAGGGATCCGTCATTAGCAGCATAGACCTGAGCGTTATTTTGGAAAGCGAAGGGGATGCCTTGGATCTCTGCAATGGGCACTACTTTTCCTAAGATTCCGCCCATGAGAGTAAAGAACTCCAGATCTCCACGCTGCAGCATATCTAAGGCCTGAGGGTCTGATCCTGAAATTTGATTGTTCTGGGCATAAACTGTAATTTGTAATTGCCCATTGGTTTCTCGAGCGACAGCAGACCACATATCCACCAAAAAAGAATGTTGGTGGCTGATTGCAGGTTGATTATGGTACTGACCTGTCCTGGGATTTTCAGACCAAAAGCTTTTAGAGATAATGACTCCTTCAACCTAAGGAGCAGGTATGAAGAGAGTACGGTTTTCAGACGAACAGATTGTTCGGATATTGCAAGAGGCAGATCGT
>NZ_JACVPE010000013.1:0-40722 GCF_018882005.1 Polynucleobacter sp. es-GGE-1 | reverse complement strand
CACTACTACAACCATGATCGAATCAAGCAAAAACTAAAGGGATTGAGCCCGGTGCAATACCGAACTCAATCCCTCGTGCTAACCTAACTAAACTGTCCAACTACTGGGGGTCAGTTCAGAGGGTGGCTTTTTTAATTATTCAGCTTCGTGAACTCTTTAAATTAAGAGCGTACGTCTTTACCATTCAAGCTTAAGCGATTTATCGAGCGGGTTTGGCATAAGCTAATCAAGCGATTACGTTCTGCCATCACTTTATCTGTATAGCCACCATCATCTTCAATATTGGCCGCGCCAACATAGAACTTCAGACCATTACGCAAAGAACCTGCGGTGGCAATGAGGTACTTCAAGATATAAGCGCCAACACGAATATTGACCTCTGGCTTGACCGCTTCTTGCGTGCCACCAAACAAGGCATATTTCTCACGGTGCACTGAAGTCATTACCTGCATCAATCCTTCTGCGCCTGCATGACTCTTGATATTAGGATTGAAGTTGGACTCTACAGAGATCACCGCCAATAACAATACGGGATCAATGTTCACTTCCTTGGCAATCAAGATCGTATTAGAAACATATTCTTCAATCTTCGCGCGATCGAGGCTGTATTTCTTTTCAAAGAAATCTGCAACTGCACGCTGATTCTGAATCGAACCCATCAAATTGCTATCCAAGGCTTGAGGGTCGATCTTGGATGTTGGAATGCGATCAGCCAAATGAGAGATCGACTTCACTTGAATCTTCGCGACTGAGGGCGCTAACAAAGCAATGGTTTGTTGTTTGGCGCTTGGAAAGCCAGAGCCGCCAGGGATTGATTTTGGGTAAATGACACTCGCAATATTTGTTTCAGAGGCAACGGAAGCAGAGCTCTCATTAGCACTCTTATAATGATCGAGCATGCTAAAGCCATTGCTCCACACGATATGGCGCGCCTCATCTGGCACCAAGATACGGGCGAGATCGAAGGCACCCGCATTCGTCCCATTACCTGATAGCCAAAGACCTACTACCATGAAGACGCTCAGAGCCAATAGGCCGTTAACGACTCGATAGACTGGAGCCATCGCCTGGGCTAGCAGCGCCTTAGCACTCAAAAAGGCTGGTTGCCTATCGAGCATCTCAATCAAATTTTTGGATAAATATTTAATCATTCACCTTGTCGCGAGCAGCTCAAAACTTTATAAAGAATTTTGCTGCAACGCAATATTTAAAAAACATGGGTCATCCTAAAAAGGTTCTTATATCAAGTCAAGAATAAGTAAAGCTATTTCAATAACTTTTAGGTCTTGAATTACGGGAGTTCCCGTATATGCACCAAATAAATCATATTAAGTCTATTTAAATCAATGACTTATGGAAGTTAAGAAGCACTAATTTCATTTTATAAAAAATTACCTAAATCTAGACTTTTTTACTATTCGGAATGAAAAATTGCCTGCAAAAACCATACATCTAGTATTTCAGTCGCTCAAAATTTCTACCGGTAGTATCAGGCTGACTAATGCTGCAGGACATTATTTTTCAAGACTTTGAGTTCTTGAGCTCCCAACCTGAGTCCAGTAAGGATCAATTTCTGACTATCTCAAAAGCTAACTCAAGTCAGAATGTATTTAAATAGGATCGCCCAGCCCCTACACTTACAGATGATGAAATTCTCCCGCAAGCTCCTCGCGCCCCTAGTTTTGCTGTTTTTATTGCTGAGTCCTTTGAGGGCTTTTGCCCTTTTCGATGAATGCAAGAACCTCTTTCCAGCTCAACAGGTTCCAATTACCACCCAAATAGGACGAGATCTTTGCTTTGATAGCTTTGCAGTTTTCTACTCACCTCAGGATAAAAAGCCGATTTATACGGTAGAAAAACTTCATCGCGACCAACTGCTAGCCCCACACCCCCGCAGAAGCAACCAGTTTTATGAAGAGGCCAGGCTTCCTTTTGCAGAGCGGGCTTTGCTCTCAGACTACCGCGGCAGTGGTTACGATCGTGGTCACAATGCCCCCGCTGGAGATATGAGCAATGAAAGAGCAATGGCTCAGTCATTCTCATTGGCAAACATGATGCCGCAAGCCAGACAGAACAATCAAGGCATTTGGGCCAAAAATGTTGAGGAGCCAACTAGACTTTATGCCAAAAGAGCTACTGGAGATATTTATGTCTTTACCGGCTCCACTGGAAATCAAGGCAGCATAGGCAGAAGCCATGTCACCATTCCGAGTCATTTATTTAAGTTAGTTTATGACCCTGATAAAAATGAGGCTTGGGCTTACTGGATCGAGAACAGTAATGAAGCCCAAATGTCCCCGCCTATTTCTTATACTGAATTGGTGACCAAAATAGGAATTGATTTTCAATTACCCATCAAAGTAGGTGCTTCCCAGACCAAGCAAGTAATCGCGCCAACCGTCAAATCCCCAACTGCCAAGCCTCATCAGGATTTGATGGGAGGATGGTATCCAATCTTTTTCGATGAATATTCAGCTTATAAGGTCAACGCCCTGATTGCCCGTATTCAAGATGGGAAAGTAGCCAGCGTTCAGATTCAATATGATCGCAATGCTGAGTTAGCGAATAGCATTGCCAGACAAATCGACTTAAAAACATCATTAAGAACTCAGCTCACGCAAAGCAGTCCGCCAGACTCACCCAACGTGAGCTACGAACGTCATCGGGTAACTGCGATCGTTCACTCAAAGTAGTTTTGATTTGGCTTGCAAGCCATGTACGCGCTGAATAGGTGCTAGCAGTCCACGTAATCCGTTGTGATCCAATGTATGCATTAGCTCTAGCAACTCACCTAATTCCCCCTTAGGAAATCCCTCGCGCGCAAACCAAGCCAAATAGTTTCCTGGCAAGTCTGCTAGTGCACGCCCTGCATGCTTACCAAAGGGCATCTTCATGAGTACGAGTTTTTCTAGTGCTTGTGCATCCATTGAAAAGAAATCTTACAAGGGAAAGTAAATTCCCCCACAAATATCATCATTTATTTAAAGATAGGCTTTTCTTATTTGAGAATCATTCTCATTTGATGTTATATTGAGAACCATTCTCATTTACTTTTATCAACCCTCTCTCAGAAAACTATGAAACTGACCATTCAAAAACTGATTGCCTTTAGCCTCGTCCTCGCCGCTACTTTGCACCTCTCATTAGCCCATGCTGGTGAAGGAGCCTTTGGTTGGATCTATACCCTAGATCTTCAGCCTAAAGGTAAGTGGGAATTTGAGCAGCGCCTACAACTCAACCAAACGCAAGCCGCAGGCACTTACGATGCATGGACTGCTAGAACAGAACTTGAGTACGGCCTGACCAACGACTTACAAGTTGCTGGCTATATCAATTCGTACTACACGAATGCCAATCAAAACTACACCAATCCAGAAGCGTGCGGCGATGCGCCTACTTGTACCGGAGGTTATGGAGTCCCTTCTTCACATGACCCATCGACTGCATATAGAAAGAGTGGTATCGAAGGTGGCTCTTTAGAAGCTATTTACCGTATTACAAATCCAGTGACTTCGCCCGTTGGTGTTGGTCTTTATTTAGAACCCACCTGGGGAAGAAATAAAGATGAGATCGAAGCGAGGTTATTACTGCAATCGAACTTCATTGACGACCGCTTAATTTTGGCTAGTAACGTCGTTGTTGCCAACGAGCGTTTGAAGTTTATTGAAAATGGCAACGTTCCTGAGTCAATGTTAGATATCTTGGTTGGCGCTAGCTATCGATTTGCCCCAAAGTGGTCAGCTGGCGTTGAAGCACGCTTTCACAATGACTACTCAGAACTCAATTTACGTAATCAAGTGCAGCGCGCAACCTTTGTTGGCCCGAATTTGCACTACGCCGCAAAAGACTGGTGGGTTACAGGTGCATGGCGCTATCAATTGGCAGGCGGAACCTGCATGGGTGGCGGCGAGGCGGAATGCTCCAATGCCCGCGTGTGGGATAGCCACTCAGTCAATGAATACATTCTCAAAGTTGGCTTTCCACTGAACTAATAAAAAAATAAGATCATGAATTGGAAACTAAATCCATATGCTGTAGCTGGGCTATCCATACTAGTTGCACCAATCTTTGCGCAAGCAAAGATTTACGTCTCTAGCGAACAAGCCCAGCAAATACTTTTCTCCAATAAGGTACTCAGTAAATCACCCATCATCATTACTGATGATTTACAAGAAAAGATGCAAGCGGCTTCTAGCATCCGCCATCCCTTTCAAGGTGATCGCATATGGAGGTCATCCGATGGCGGATGGTTTGTGATTGATGAGGTCGTAGGTAAGCATGAAATGATTACCTACGCCGTCGCCTTAAATACAAAGGGGAGTGTTTTGGGCATTGAAGTCCTAGAGTATGTGGAATCTTATGGCTACGAAGTAGCTGAGGCACAGTGGCGCAAACAATTTGTTGGTAAAACTATCAACGACCCCATCAAACTGAATCAAGATATTCAAAATATTGGGGGCGCAACCCTTTCCTGCAAGCATCTCACCGATGGTGTGAAACGGATCACCGTACTCTATGACTTGACCCTCAAGAACATGCCAGTCAAATCTCAATAAGCACTCAATGATGTCATGAAGACTCGCTGCAAACCGCTTTTAGGAACCTTTGTCGAAATTACTATTGATCAAGATACCGATCAGGCTGCTGTAGATCATGCCTTTGCCGCCATCGAAAAGATTCAGGGCTTAATGGGCTTTCATCAGACCGATAGCGAACTCAATTACCTCAATCGTTATGCCCATCTCCGGGCGGTAGATATTCATCCCTGGACCTCACAAGTACTAAGCATTGCAAAACAGGTGCATCGTCACTCACGTGGTCTATTTAACTGCGGTATTGGGCATCGCTTGGTTGCTGCTGGTCTTTTACCCCGTCATATTGACATCACTAATCACAATCTTGGTGGCATTGAAGACATCTGTTTTTTGACGCCTGAGCTCATCACCTCCTCTCGTCCCGTATGTTTAGATCTTGGTGGTATTGCCAAAGGCTTTGCGGTTGATATGGCAGTCAAGATTCTGATCTCCGAAGGGATTCGCTCTGGCATCGTCAATGCAGGAGGTGACTTGAGAGTATTTGGAGATGCCCCTAAACCCGTTCAGATTCGCAATCCAAAAAATCTTTCAGAGCTGCTTCAAATCGGCTCTCTGCAAAACGCTGCGCTAGCTACTAGCAGTCTGTATTTTGCAAAAAGAGATGGGCATGAAAGTCATCTCATCAATCCCCTAGCAACAGAAGAATCTGATATTTATATTCATTCTTCAGACTCCTATTCCATCCTCGCAAAAGAATGCGTTTATGCCGATGCCCTCACTAAAGTGCTCGCTTTATCAAAACAAGCCAATCATCCTTGCTTTGCTAAATTCTCGGCACAAGCTATTCGGATTGCCATATGAGTCGTTTAGGAAAAATGCCAGAATGGCAGAAATGGTTTGTGATACTTGGGATCTTCAGTTGCTCTTTAAGCGGTGGCATTTACTTAATAGGTCACGAATTTCAGATTCAGCGATCCATTTTGGGATCACACAATATTTTAGTGATTCATGGGGTAGCGGCTATGCTGACAATCCTTGCGCTAGGGTCTGTTCTTCCTTTCCACCTCAAGGCCGGACTGAAGTCTAAAAGAAAATGGTGGAGCGGCTTAGGCCAACTGAGCTTCTTAAGCGCATTAATGATTACTGGCTTACTTCTGTATTACGGCCCGGAAGCCATTCGGGAAACGGTAGTCAGTACTCATTGGGGGCTTGGTCTTCTGTTTTTTGCCGTTTTCTTAATACACATTCCCATGGGCCTGAACAAGCAAGCGAGGAGTTAGCAACCCAAACACCTTACTTCTGGATTGATTCGCCCTATAAAATCCATAGCAATGGATAACTCATTGCTCATCAGCCCAGCCCTCGGAATTATTGTGGGAGTTCTCATGGGGCTGACTGGCGCGGGTGGCGGCATTCTCTCTGTCCCACTATTAGTATTTTCCCTTCATCTGAATATGGTGGATGCCAGCCCCATATCCCTCTCGGCAATTGCCCTTGCTGCCAGCGTAGGCGCTGTACTGGGGCTAAAAAATAATCTTCTACGCTATAAAGCCGCCATCTTCATGGCTATCTTTGGAGTGATATTGGCTCCTGCTGGATTTTGGTTAGCAAGCCGCATCCCAAATGGTCCGCTACTACTTATTTTTAGCAGCGCGCTCTTTTACTCCGCGTATAGCCAATATAGACAAGCTCGCAATACTGCTTTAGGTATCCCAGAACCTCCAAGGCAGCCACCCCCTTGTTTGCTGAATCCATTAGTTGGAAAGTTTTCTTGGAATGTTCCCTGCGCTAAGGCACTTGCTCTTACCGGCGGCTTGGCAGGTCTCTTATCGGGACTGCTTGGAGTGGGCGGTGGCTTCATCATCATTCCAGCCTTAAAACGCTATACCAATTTATCAGCTCAATCGATCATCGTTACTTCATTGGGCGTACAAGCTCTAATTTCTGGTGGTAGCGTCATCTTTTCTGCGGCAACGGGTAGCTTTAATTTCATTGTGGCTGCACCCTTTTCTATCGGCGCGCTCGGCGGCCTACTTATTGGTCTAGCAATCAGCAAAAAGCTCAGTGGGCCGAAGTTGCAGCAAGTCTTTGCAGTCATGGTTTTCGGTGTCGCAGTCAGCCTTACGCTGAAAGGTCTGCATTTCCTATGATTTGTATTGATGTGTGAGGTCGTGCAGTAATAAACCGTGAAGGCTTCTCGTTCGCTTCAGACTTCTAATCATCTTTGAGTTTTCCAGTAGGGCCAAAACAAATTGACCATCAAGCCCAAGATGACAATACCTGCTGCCAAAATTTTCCATAAGGGCAAAGGCTCACTCAAGAAAAATGCTGCAGAGCCCATACCAAAAATGGGCACTAATAAGGGTGCAGGTGCCACTGCTGCTGCAGGATGTTTGGAGAGTAGCCAGGCCCAAGCGCCATAGCCAAAGAGCGTGTTTCCCCAAGACTGCCACAGGACACCAAGCCAGGCACCTGTTGGCGTTGAAGTGAGTGAGACATACATCGAGTCCCAACCCCCTTCAAAAATCCAGGAGATCAGCAGCAATGGTGGAATTGCAAAAGCACTAGCCCACACTACATAAGAAAGCATGTTGATAGCACCGGCACGACGACTAGCAGTATTGGCTACACCCCAAGAAAAACCTGCAAATACCACTAAGGCTAAACCCAGAAAGGTGGTAGTGGCATCTGTATGGACCGCAATAATTCCTAAACCGGTCATAGCAATGACTACTGCAACCGCCTGATAGAGTTTTAACTGTTCTTTAGCAAACAGCATCGCAAAACCAATCGTGAAAAATACCTGTGTCTGGACGACCAAAGAAGCCAGGCCAGGTGAAATATTGCCATCAATCGCAAAATATAAAATCCCGAACTGCCCGACCCCTACTGCAAGACCATAAATACAGAGATTGATCCATGAGACCTTTGGTCTAGGCAAGAAGAATACTGCTGGCAAAAAGGCAAATACAAAACGCAAGGCGGCAAACAAAAATGGTGGAAAACTCTCTAAAGAAATTTTGATCACTACAAAGTTGGTTCCCCATACGGCCACAATGGCTAATGCCAGTAACAAATGGCTAACAGGCAATTGGTAATTAAGAGATGGCTTCAATGAATTACTCACGCGTCAGCAATTCTGCTACACGCTCTGCAATCATCATGGTTGGTGCAGCCGTATTACCCGAAGTAATGGTCGGCATGGCAGAAGCATCAACTACCCTCAAATGATGAATTCCCCTGACCCGCAATTGCGAGTCTAGAACGGCCATCGGATCATTAGGCCGCCCCATCTTGCAGGTACCCACTGGATGAAAAATCGTCGTACCAATATCTCCTGCTGCTTTCACTAACTCTTCGTCACTGTGATATTGAATACCTGGCTTATATTCTTCTGGCGTAAAAGGTTTGAGTGCAGGGCTTTCCACAATCTTCCGAGTTAAACGCAATGACTCTACTGCCACCTTACGATCTTCTTCAGTAGATAAGTAGTTCGGTTGAATTGCTGGAGGCACTTCAGGATCAACAGAGGTGATATGTACGCTACCTCGTGAAGTGGGACGCAAGTTACACACACTGGCAGTAAACGCATTGAAGGAATGCAAGTCTTCACCAAAACGTTCGAGCGACAAAGGTTGGACGTGATATTCCACGTTGGCACTCTTTTGAGCCGAAGAGCTATAGGCAAATGCCCCCAGCTGTGAAGGCGCCATCGACATCGGCCCCGAGCGCTTCAAGAGATACTCCAGTCCAATCATGATCTTGCCAAATAATGAATTTGCTTGGGTGTTGAGAGTTTTGATGTCATTTACTTTATAAATCATCCGCAATTGCAAATGATCCTGCAGGTTTTCACCAACCCCCGGTAAGTCTGCAATCACCGGGATACCCAACTGATTTAAATGCGCTGCAGCGCCAATACCGGAACGTTCTAAGATTTGCACGCTACCAATAGAGCCAGCACTCAGAATCACTTCGCCGCCTGGATTGATCAATGATTCATTGACCATACCGTTTCTGCGGTACTCAACCCCGTAACAACGTTTAGTTAATGGATCAATCTTGAGTTTGCTCACCATGGCTTCGGTGAACACCGTCAGATTACTGCGCTTGACAGCATCTTTTAAGAAAGCTTTTGATGTATTGAGCCTCCAACCCTTACGCTGGCTCACATCAAAGTAGCCTACACCAAAGTTATCGCCACGATTAAAGTCATCTGATGCTGGAATGCCAACTTCTATTGCCGCATCTTTAAATCGGTCCATGATGGGCCAACGCAAGCGTTGCTTCGATACGGTCCACTCGCCACCTTTACCATGCCATTGATTAGTATCACCGTGATAATCCTCAAATGCTTTATAGCGCTTGAGTGCATTCTCCCAAGACCAAGCTTCATCACCTGTGGCTTGCACCCAAGACTCATAGTCACCCGCTTGACCGCGCATGTAGATCATGCCGTTAATCGATGAACATCCACCAAGTACACGACCGCGGGGATATAACAAGGAGCGGCCATTAAGGCCTTTTTCGGCAACCGTCTTAAAACGCCAATCTGTTTTTGGATTATCAATGCAGTAAAGATAGCCCACCGGAATATGAATCCAAATGTAGTGATCGTTCTTACCAGCCTCTATTAATAAAACCTTCTTTTGCGGGTTCTCAGTCAAACGCTTAGCCAACATACAGCCGGCACTACCCGCCCCAATAATGATGTAGTCATAAGTGTTTGCTTGAGTCATAGTCTGCACATCAGATAAATAGGGCCTATTTCTTTTGAATGTATTCTGTTTTATGGTTCTACCACTCTATTATTTACCACACTCCAAAATTGAGCATCTGAGTAAAGTCAGTACAGTCTAAAATGGCAGAATGCACATTAATGAGAAAAATCGAACTCCCAAGCTTGCTGAGGAAGATGAAGGCCCTAGTAAGTCGGAGTTAAAGCGCCAAATGACTGAACGCCAGAAATTGGCCGAGGTATTGGCTGCTTTGAGTAGCGATGCCCTCAAAACTATCCCCTTGGATGAAGCCATCAAAACAGCGATTGCAGAAACTAACAAGATTAAGAGTTTTGAAGCGATTCGTCGCCATAAGCAGTATCTAGGCAAGCTCATGCGCTTTCTGGATGAAGAAGAACTTGAAGCGATTCAAAAACGTTTAGATGCCATTCAGGGTGTCAGTAAAGCAGAGACTGCAAAGCTTCATTTCTTAGAGGGCTATCGTGATCGGCTTATCGCCCATGATGAAACTTTTACCAAAATGATTGAGCAATATCCCGATATGGATATTCAGAATATGCGCACTCTCATTCGCAATGCGCGAAGAGAGAAAGAGCAAAATAAGCCGCCTAAGGCTTATCGAGAAATCTTTCGTGTCTTAAAAGAAATGGGGCTTTAGAATTTAATTCTCCGCGCAGGCACCTCTACCCATCGGTAGAGATAATTCGCAGCTTGCCAACTTGCTACTAAAGAGAAGCACATCAGAACTATCGCCATGACTCCATCATGTTGCCGGCTCATACCCCAACCGATGTAGAGCGTATTAGCCAACAAGATAAAAGCGAAGTGTATTAAGAAAGCGCAATACGATCTTCTGCTACTCCATAAAATGGCATTCACAAATTTATGTGGACGCAAATATTTTTGATCTCGCCATTGGTCAATGTAGGTCCAATCCCCCCAGAGGATCAAAACTAAAGCTACTACATAAGCCATAATATTTCGTAGCCAAAACTCTTGAAAACTGGCAACTATGATTGCCATACCAATAGCCCCCATCACTACTCTAGCAAAGCGATTGATTAATCGATCGGGATAATTTTTACAAAGCTGAGCCAAAACACCTAAACCATAAGAGCCAATAAAGTAGATGAAATAATTTTCGTAGCCAGCATTTCTATTGAAGTACAGCAGCGATAGAACACACAGTACAGCCAAAAACCACACTACTGAACGAAAGGTAGGAAACATTCCCAATATAATTGCCAGAATTGCGTAAAGCTGCCAATCAATTGCCACATACCAAACGCCAGCAGAAATAGAATCAAGCCCTAAGATACCCTGCAGAAAAAATAGATGCGCTAAAAACTGACTCAGCGTTTCTGATTCACCTACGAATTCATCTTGTACCCAAAAACGCGCTATCCATGCACAAGTAATGGTGATGATCAGCGCAACAACGTAGGGTGCGAACAAGCGTAGATAGCGATTAAAAATAACCCTCAAAACAGTTTGGAGATTTTTTAAGTTACTGGTGCGCGTCAGGGATTGGGCAGCCAAGTATCCGCCCATGACCAAAAAGATCTGTACTGCATAGCGTCCGTATTCAAACAACCAAGTCATTAGTCCTGGCAACACTGTACGTACATCCTCTGCGATCTGTCCGTAGCTCGACAAATGATGAAGGATGATTAAGAGGGCCGCAAAGACCTTGAGAAAATCAATTAATAAAAAATGGTTTTTGGTTTGCAATGAGGTCATCTACTCTGGAAGGCGACATATCAAGTATTCGCTTAAGTAGCTTTAAGTCAAATCTTTTGGTGTACTTGTGAAAATCTTATTTTAGTTGGGATAAGTACTGCGCGATAGCTCTAAGATCATCATCATTCATACCATACAAGGATGCGGCCATGATGGTATCGCGCCCAGTAGCTTGATTATTGCGGAATTGGCGCATGGTATGCAATAAGTAATCTTCACGCTGTCCCGCTAGCCTAGGCATTTGTTCGCGACCCACATAGTCTGGCAAGTGACATGTTCCGCAAAGAGCCTGTTTTGAAAGCAGCTGTCCTCTTTCATAGAGCGCGTCGTCACGCTGGCCTGGAGCAGGTTTTAGTGTTTGAGCAGAATAAAACTTCGCAAGAGTAATAATTTGAGGGTCACTCAAACCATCTAATTGACCCTTCATCACAGGAATATCCCGAATCCCCTCGCGAATCATGATGAGATTATTTTCTAGAAATACCTTAGGCTGCCCTGCTAGAGAAGGAGTGCCTGCCATGGTGGAATTTCCATCGGCACCGTGACAAGCTCCGCAAACTACCAGTTTGGCACTCATATTCTGGGCATAAGAAAGCGGCGCAACTATCGAGAGATAAACCCCCGAGAGAAACGCCGCTATTTTTACCAATCTCATTAAAGCCAATACTTTATAGGCCGATACTTATTTCTTGTAAGTAATTCTGTAGATTGCACCCAATTGTTCATCAGTCAAGAGCATAGAACCATCAGGCATCTGTAGGAAGAATGTAGGACGACCCCAGAAAGACTGATCAGCAGAATTCATAAAGCCGGTAATGAAAGGTGTGATCTTGGCATTCTTGCCGTTTGCATCTGCCTTGACAGTCACGACGTCATACCCTGATTTGACATTACGATTCCAAGAGCCCTTGCGTGCGATAAATGCCACATTTTTATATTCAGCTGGGAACATATTGCCGGTGTAGAAGGTAATACCCATCGCTGCAGCGTGAGCACCTAATAGTGCGACTGGCTTGGTTACGCCCTCACAAGCATTTGGCTTAATGACTTTATCGTCTGGCATATTGCCTTCATGGCAATAAGGGAAGCCAAAGTTTTCACCTTTACTGGTCAGGATATTCAAAGTGTCGTTCGGCTTGTCGTCTCCCATCCAATCACGCCCATGGTTTGTAAACCAGAGTTGTTTGGTAACGGGGTGCCAATCAAAGCCTTGCGTATTTCTGACACCAGTAGCTAAGACTTCCATACCAGAGCCATCAGGGTTATAGCGACGAATCTGCGCATACTCAGGTGTTGGCAGTTCGCAAATATTACAAGGTGCACCGAAAGGTACATACAATTTACCATCTGGACCAAAGGCTAAATACTTCCAGTTGTGGTGCTGCTCTGGTGGCAAATTGAACTTAGAGGTCATATCCACTGGTGCCACAGTAGGATTTTTGCTAATACCGTCGTAGCGCAAAACTTTATCAATCGCCATGACATAGAGTGAGCCATTTTTATACGCAACGCCAGAAGGTTGTACTAACTTATCAACCACAATTCGGCTACTACGTTCTTTACCGTTATTACTCACTTCATAAATGCGACCAATGCCACGGGTACCGATATAAATCTTACCGTTGTCACCCATTGCCATTTCTCGTGCACCCGGAATACCGCTTGCATAGACTTCAATCTTGAAACCAGGAGGTAATTTCAAAGTATTGAGAGGAATTTCATTTGCTGGGGTAGCAGTCATCTTGCCAGCCAAAGGAGCTAACTTGGAAGTTGACATATCTGCGCCCATACCTTGTTTCCATGCTGGTGCAGGAGCCGGCTTGGGAGCCTCGGCTACAGGAGTATTGCTAGTTGAGCAACCCTGCAAACCGATGACTGAGCTTGCCAATAAAGCTACGGCTAATGGGATGAGCTTATTCATCGCCGGCTTCTTAATAACTTGCATTTAAATCTCCCATTTTTTAGTAAGTATTTTGACTTCAGCGCCTATTTAAGCACTCTTTTACCCAAGGAGCTACACCCATTTCCTAGGGTAATGCCCTATATTGCCAGAGTTTAGAAGGTAATTCGTGCACCTACGCTAATCGCCTGAGGCATGCCAGCCTGGTAGGAAGAGGCCTGAGAGGCAATATTAAAGGTGACATATTGCCGGTTAAGCAAGTTCACTACTGAGGCAAATACTGAGGCCTGGGGGGTGACTTGGTAATTAGCCTTGAGACCCACAATTGCATAAGCCGGGACGGGTAAAGTACCTGTTGCCATCCAGGAGTTGCCAACATAACGCACGGTGGTTGTCAGGCTTGCCTGCGGTACAGGATAGTAAGTAATGGCTGCATTTGCCATATTCATCGGCACACCGCCCACCTGTGAATTAATCGCGTCAGTCGTGGCAGTCCACGTTAATACAGTTCGGGTGTAGGAGTAGCCACCATCTACAGCCCAATTCGGATTGAGATCGTGATGGTATTGCAACTCAAGACCGCGACTCAATAGATTTTGTTGATTGGTGTAGTAGCTGACATTGGTATAGCCTGAGCTTGTACTGGTAGCAGAGCATCCCGAAAGTCCAGCGGCACTACACAGACTGTTTGCATAAGCCCAATTTGCAGTAGTAATTTTGTAGCTGGCAATCGCATTCTGAATGTAATTATTAAAAGCAGTAAGCTGCGCATAACCACTTTTCCAGCGGTAATCTGTCCCCACTTCATAACCCGTCATTGTCTCGGGTATTAAATTCGGATTAGCCAGAGAATATCCACTGACAGAGTTTCCATAACTACGCAAAGTATTGTTCATGCTCGGCGCATGAAAAGCCTGATAGGCAGCACTACGCAAGTCCCAATTTTGGGTTGCTTTGTATAGCAGACCTAGAGTTGGGCTCAACTGCGTTTTGCTCTGATTTGGAATGCCTTGATAGGTAGGACTTGAACCATTGGCGCCAGCGTTATATGAAGTAGGTGTTTGACTATTCCATGCATCAACCCGCACACCCAAGGTGGTTTCTAGTGGAATTGCGCTAGCCCGAGATTTAACTTGACCAAGAAGTCCATAAAAGTTTTGCTGTCCCTGCGCGTAGCTAACCGAGCTTACCGCGCCAGTCGTACCAAGATTATTTGTTAAGTTCGATCCAGAAATATTTCTAGCATCAATACCAACAATATATTGATCAATGCCAGCAGCCTTCAAATCATGCGTGTATTGGGCTGATGCACCAAGAGTGGAATAGGGATCGGTGTAATTGGCATTGATATAAGGCTTATATGGTGAAGCGGTCAAATTATTGGCAGTTTGTTTATAGAAATTTGTATTTTGATAATAAACATTAACCTGCACTTTTTTATCTACATCTAGATTTGTAGTGGAACCGCCCGCCACATCAGCCGTCTGAATTAAATTGGGTGCGATGGCGTAGTTGTTACTTAAGTCCGCCATCGTGCTGTAACCCATTCTTAAGAATGCATTGGTATCAGCAGTGGGTTTGAAGTAATTTTGTAGGCGGACATTCGAATTCTTAACGGCATCCGTTCCCATGCCATTTTTAATATTACTCGGCGATCCTGGAGAAATCGTAGCGTAGTTCTGAAAGCCTTCGCTAGAAAAGTAATCTGCAGAAAAGCGCATCTGCATTACATCTGACATGACCAGATCTTTTGAGGCGGCCACGTTACCTGTTGCAAATGATCCTATGCTGGCAGAAACTTCTTGAGAACTATTTTTAGGTGTTTTGGTGTTGATATTGATCACACCACCCATGCCGTAGTTGCCATACAAACTAGAAACACCACCGCGCACAAACTCCACCGACTCAATCGAAGACATCGGCACCAAGTTCCACTGTACTGTTCCGTAGAAGGCGTCATTTGCTGGTAAGCCATCGATTAATACTAGGGTGCGGCCATAACCCAAACCACGGACGTTAATGCTTTGACCAGTGGGATCTTTTTGGTAGTAAGGCACATCATTTAAAAATACGCCTGGCACATTCTTGAGTACTTGATCAATAGTTTGATCAGGAGAAGATTCCAATACTTCTTTCGTTAGAATCGTCGTATTGAGTGACATTTCATCTAGGGGTGTTCCTGAACGAGTGGCATTCACCACCATGTCGTTGAGCTTTTGATCGTAATTTGGGGGTGGTGCAATTTGCGCCCAAGATTGACCAGATTGCAAAACTAATAAGAGAGCTAGAACATTCGCGCTAGATTGCAGTTGCTTACACATAACCATTATTAAGGGCTTACTACTGGCATTTTTCTTTTGATTTATTTTTTCTTTGGCTTACTCTTGCCCATCAAAGAAGCCAGCATCGGGTTTGCCTCTGCTAGCTCTTTTTTGGTTTTTGCTACTGCATCGGCAGCTCCAGGCTTGGGAGTTTTGGCAGCATTCTTCATACGCTGAGCAGTAGTCAAGGCTAAGCTCTTGTACAGGTCTGTTTTTTTCATTGCCATGACTTTGCTCTTTATATGGAATGATTCAGTGTTTATTGCTTCGTTAATGATTTGGCCGCAAAACCTAAGAACAATAATGTCCAGCCTTGTAGTAGCAATTCAATAGCGATTAATAGGCCAGGTAACCATAAGCTTGATGATGGGAAGCTATTCATGATGAGTACGCCCATCAAGATAGAAATGGCTGCAGATAAGGCAAGCCAGAACCACTCAGCAAAATGACGATGCTGAAACGCAGAAACTAAACGCAATAAACCAGTAATAAAAAAGATTGCGGCTAACCACAAGGTAATCGCTTCAAGGGCAGGAATTGGGAATGCCCATACATAAATTGCTGCGCCAATATACAAAATAGTAAAAATCAGCTGCACGCCAACACTTTTCCAGCCAGCAGATTTAAATGCATGAGCACCCTGAAGAATGCCGCCTGCAAATAAGAAGATACCCAGCACATTGACTGAAACCAGAGAGAAGAGGGTTTGACCGGCAATGCCAATCATGCCGAGAATGAGGAACAAAATGCCTAGACCAATGAGTACCCCCGGAACTTTTGCTGCTGCACCTAATGCATTGGCACGGAGTACTTTCATTTGTTCTACTGATAAGTCGGTCATGAGGAACCTTTTAGTGATCACTGCAAAATAAGAAATATATCTTTAGCATCTTCAAAACTTAAAGATGGTTGTCTACCGAATCAATGAACTCTCGCACCGCTTGATTAAATCGAGCAGGCTGCTCAATGTTCGATAAATGGGCTGCGTCTTCAATAATAACTATCTGCGATCCATCAATCAGGCGATTAAGCACAATACCTTGATCTACGGTACAAGCAGGGTCATGGCGACCAGATAGAACCAGGGTTGGCGCCTTGATCTTGAGCAACATCGTGCTTTGTGCCATATCGCGCACAGCACTACCGCAGCCGATATAACCTTCCACATTAGTAGCCAAAATCATCTGGCGTACTTTTTCAATATCGTGTGGAGCGCGCTCTACAAATGACGCTGTGAACCAGCGACCAATCGTGCCATCTACCAAGCTAGCAAGACCTTGTGAGCGGGCGGTTTGAAAACGGTCTTCCCACAAACTGCGGGGTGGCATTTCACTGGCGGTATTACAAAGTGAAAGTGAAAGAATGCGCTCTGGATAACGCGCGCCTAATTGCTGTCCAATCATCCCGCCAATCGATAGGCCCATGAAATGCACCTTCTCAATTTTCAGTGCATCCAATAAACCAATAGCATCATCAGCTAATTGCGCAATGCTGTATGGGCCAGGCGTAACTCCAGACTTGCCATGCCCTCTTTTGTCGTAACGCAGCACACGGTAACGGCCAGCAAAAGCAGGTACGTTCCAATTCCACATACTGCCGTTGGCCATCAAACTATTAGCCACTAACAGTACTCGGCCATCTTGGGGACCATCAAATCGATAGGCAATATCAACGCCATTAACGTTAACGGTTTTGGTATCTTGCAATTGGGTCATCTGTCTCCGCCTTTTTTGGATCTACCGGCCTCTATTTATCTATTTATGAGACCGTGTTAGATTATCCAATGAAATACCCTAGAAGGTATTTAGACGCCACTATAAAAACGACGCAATAAAAGTCATAGGAGACACGATGTTGACATCACTAATTCAGGGCAAGCGCACCCACATGCTCGGCAAGCTCACTCTGATGCTGAGCCTTTCCGTATCAGCAGCCATAGCCAATGCCCAAAGCTACCCCAATCGCACTGTCAAGATGATCGTGCCTTTGACTACCGGCTCTGGGGCTGACATTGCTGGACGACTGGTTGCTAAAAGCCTGACGGAAAGTTGGAAGCAACCCGTCATTATTGAAAACCGCCCTGGCGCCGGCGGATTGATCGGGACAGGAGTTGTTGTCAATGCCGATCCAGATGGTTACTCCCTACTCGTTCAATCAGCATCCTATGCAGCCAACCCAGCTATCTATAAAAAATTACCTTATGACCCACTCAAGAGTTTGATTGATGTGGCCATTCTTGGGCAAACCCCTTACGTCATGATCACTGCTGCAGATGGTCCTTATCAAACGATTCGAGATTTAGTGATCGCTGCAAAATCCAAACCTGGTGAGATTACCTTTGCCTCTGCAGGTGTTGGCAGCTCCACTCACTTGGCCGCTGAGTATTTCAATCAAATGATGGGCATTAAATTAATCCATGTTCCCTACAAAGGATCGCCAGAAGCGATCTCTGACACGATGTCAGGCCGCACTGCTTTTTATATGGCACCGCTTGATACGGCGATTGGGCAACTCAAAGGCGGCAAGTTACGCGCATTAGGAGTCACTAGCAAAACTCGTAATGCGGCAGTTCCTGAAATTGCCAGCATTACAGAACAGGGTTATCCGAATTTTGAAATTGGTCTTTGGTTTGGTGTTTGGGCACCTGCGGGCACTCCAGCTGTAGTAGTTAAAAAGATTAATACCGACATCAATCAATCGATGCAAGATCCTGAAGTGAAAACTGCTTATGAAACCAAAGGCATTAAAGCAACACCGATGAGCCCAACTGAATTTGGCAAATTTGT
Source organism: Polynucleobacter sp. es-GGE-1 (assembly GCF_018882005.1). Classification (NCBI taxonomy): domain Bacteria; kingdom Pseudomonadati; phylum Pseudomonadota; class Betaproteobacteria; order Burkholderiales; family Burkholderiaceae; genus Polynucleobacter; species Polynucleobacter sp. es-GGE-1. The sequence continues at coordinate 22,701 of NZ_JACVPE010000013.1, read as the reverse complement.
TCGTGAAGAAATGGCGAAGTATCAAAAGATTGCCAAAGATGCGAATATCGAACCGCAATAAAGTAACGCAGTAAAAAAGCGGTAAAGCAATTGACCAATCATCCTTCAGCGCCTCTGTGCCAAGCCCCCGACCCAGAAATACGATCGCCGAAGATTACGTTTCCGGCTGGAGCGGTTGATTGTCATGCCCACATCTGTGGCCCCGCAACTCAATTTCCCTATGCGCAAGAGCGCATCTATACGCCGCCAGATGCCACTCTAGAGAGCTACCAATCTTTACTTCAGATGCTTGGTATAGATCGAGCAGTGCTAGTGCAACCGAGCGTGTATGGCTCTGATAATCGCGCGATGTTAGCAGCGCTCAAGGCGCAACCCGAAAAGTTTCGTGGTGTGGCCGTTGTTTCAAACAACGTAAATGAAATTGGCGATCAAGAGTTAGAACAACTGCATGCAGCTGGTGTTCGGGGAGTTCGTTGCAATATTGTTGATGTGGCTGATAAGTCCACTGGTTTACCAATACAAAACCTAAAAGCTTTAGCAGAACGCATCAAGCCCTTTGGCTGGCATCTTGAGTTGCTCATGCATGTGAATGAATATCCAGACTTAGCTCAGGTTTTTGAAAACTTTCCGGTAGATTTAGTATTTGGTCACTTTGGATATAGCCACACAAAACATGGAATTCAGGATCCAGGATTTCAGGGCTTATTAGAGTTACTTAAAAACCAACAGGCTTGGGTCAAAATGACAGGCCCTTATCGCATTTGTGATGGCAATCTTCCTTATGCCGATATGCGCCCTTTTAATGATGCAGTGATGGACGCAAATCCTAAGCGACTGGTCTGGGGTAGCGATTGGCCCCATGTAATGGTGAAGAGGCAAATGCCTCACAATGCTGATCTGTGTGACCTATTTGGCGATTTGGTTACAGACCCAAACTTAAGAAAATCGATCCTGGTCGATAACCCCTGTATCCTGTATGACTTTCCGGCAATCAATTTGTAAATAAGCCAGCAAAACAGAGCAAATACAGTAGAAAGAAGTATTAAATGGATACCACTCTTACCGTCATCTTAGGCATTGTTGCGATGTTGTTACCCCTAGTGGTAGGTCGCCTAGTGTGGAAGCGCTTTGATCAATGGTTTGGTCGCAATGATGAAGCCTACATGGATAGCCTGGAATATTTCCTCAAGAAAATTGGCTTCACCGTACTTGTTGCCTTCATCCTCTTATGGCTTGGCATTAGCCTGGTCTTTAATGGCAATGGCGCTCCATTAGCCTGAGCAATATGAACGATCAACTGAAAGCCATTCTCTCCAAAGCAAAGTTGAACTTTGCGATCTTAGCTAGCATTTTGACCATTGCCGTTTTGGGAAAATTTACTAATCCAGAATTAACCAATTCTATTTTTGTGACTGCAGACCAATTAGTTTCAGAGCTCTACTTGGTATTTATTGCAATTACTTTGGGTGCATTTACACCCAATTTTAAACTGGTAGTATTTGGGTCAATTGGCGCCTTCATAGCAGCTGTGATCCTCATCCAGCTCAAGGCATTTAACTACCTCACCACTGAATACCTTTTTGCAGTTTTGATCGTCTCACTTGGATTTGCATCAATTGCAAATCTATATAGGCACTATCGAGAGCATGGCTTATAAAATACTTGCCCTTAAATCAACTGCTCATAAAAAATAATGTACTCAAAATATCAATCAATAGCCTATCGCAAAGACATCGATGGGCTTAGAGCATTAGCAGTATTATCAACCATTGCGTACCATGCATTTCCCAACTTTGCGAGCGGTGGCTTTATCGGTGTTGATATTTTTTTTGTAATTTCAGGCTTCTTAATTACCAAAATTATCATAGAGAATTTGGCGTCAAACAGCTTTAGCTTTGCCGAATTTTATTCTCGCCGCATAAGGCGAATATTTCCAGCCTTATTTTTAATATTGGTCACGTGTTATGCATTTGGCTGGTATGCGCTCTATGCTTCAGAGTACAAAAAACTAGGGCTGCATATTGCTGCTGGCGCAGGTTTTGTTCAAAACTTTGTTCTTTTAAATGAAATAGCTTATTTTGAAAAAAACGTAGATACAAAACCATTAATTCATTTATGGTCGCTATCTATCGAAGAGCAATTTTATTTGCTTTGGCCAGCAATTATATGGATTCTATATAAAACACGAATTAATTTATTTGGCGCAGTTTTGTGTCTCGTGCTCATTTCATTTTCTATAAACATTTATAGCATTCAGTCAGATCCAATCAACGCCTTCTATTCACCTCTCAGTCGTTTTTGGGAGTTATTGGTTGGAGCACTTTGTGCATGTTTTTCATTTAGGAATAGCCAGGATATAAGGCAATTAAGTCAGACTAACTTAAATTTATTTTCTTATATCGGCATGCTGCTGATTACCATCGCCATTTTTTTAATAAGCGCTAAAAATTCATTTCCGGGTTGGTGGGCATTATTGCCGACTATAGGGACAGCACTACTAATATCGGCGACCAGCGAGGCAAGTGTAAATAAAGTATTCCTCTCTAATAATGTAATGGTTTGGCTGGGCGTCATTAGCTACCCTTTGTATTTATGGCATTGGATTTTACTAAGCTTTGGACAAATTATCACGACAGGAAAATTGTCTGATCTTTACAAAATTACTCTAATAGCTACCGCCATTGGCCTGGCTTTTCTTACTAATAGATATTGGGAGTGTCTATTCCGTCATAAAGGCAAAAAAGTCGTTATTTTTTTGATTACAACTATGACGTTAATTGGCTATCAAGGATGGAGTGCTTATATTCGAGATGGCTTAGATTTTAGACATAGAAATATTTTAGATATTAATGGAGGAGTGCTGTCACATAACGATATTGAATGCGAAAAAAAATTATATAGCTACGAAACATTTTTTTGTAAATTATCTTATGTGGGGCAACAAAGTATAGAGACAGTATTAATTGGAGATAGCGTTGCTCACAATTCTTTTCCAGGGCTTGAGCGCTACTATTTAAGCAATAAAAAAAGTTTTGTCATGATGGGGTGGCCAGGTCAACTTCCGTTTCTTCAATTACCTTATCATGAAAATTATTCTATAGAGTCCTCGGAAAAAATGAATAGACTTATTGTTGGCTTATCTCATGATGAAAACATTAGAGAGGTAATTTTGGGAATGCATGATATTGATTTAAATAATCTACAAAAATTCCAATTAGAAAAGACTATTGAATATCTTATTTCAAACGGAAAGAAAGTAATACTCATTGGCCCGCCACCACCGTTATCATTTAATCCAATTGAGTGCATCGGCATGCCACCATTTAGACCGATTCATAACAAAGAGTGCATTCAAAATGTTAACGATATTCGGCCAGAATACTTGAATTCAAGGATAAAATTAAAAAAAATTGCTGAAAATTCCAACATCAAATTTTTCGATACATATCAACAGATATGTATCAATAATGCGTGTTCAGTAAAAATGGAGAACGGTCTGGTATATAGAACTAAAAGCTATTTAACTATATCCGGCTCTCAGAAAGTATTTCAAAAATTTAACCAATAGATATTTGTCTTTAGTTGCAAATATCAGAATGCGTTTAGCTCCGCTTATGAGTCCTAGGTGAATTCATTGGTGCTACATAAATCCACTAAGCCTTTGATGCTGACTTGAGTCACCTTTAATTTTGTTGAGGTTACCGTGTTTAGATTGTCTTTTTAACACTTAGATAATTTCCTGAACTATATAGCTATTAGTTATATAGAATAGATTTTTAAGTATTTGGAGCTATATTGATAATCAATGACAATCAATATCTATGTACAAATATGACCACATTGACCAAACTCTGGTAGCTCAAAGGGTTTCACAATTTAGAGACCAAGTAACTAGGCGTCTTAATGGCAGTCTTGCCGAAGAAGAATTCCGACCACTGAGACTGCAGAATGGCCTATACCACCAGCGTCATGCTTATATGCTGCGGGTTGCGATTCCGTACGGATTATTTAATTCCAAGCAACTACGAACCATGGCAATGGTTGCGGAAAAGTATGACCGTGGTTATGGACACTTCACTACCCGTCAAAATATTCAGTACAACTGGGTGACTTTAGAAGATGCACCGGATATTTTGGCTGAGCTGGCAAAAGTTGAAATGCATGCGATTCAAACATCTGGTAACTGCATTCGGAATATTACAAGTGATGCTTTTGCCGGTGTTGCGGGTGATGAATATGTCGATCCCCGCCCCGTATGTGAATTACTACGTCAATGGTCCACTTTACATCCTGAGTTTGCGTATTTGCCGCGTAAGTTCAAGTTTGCAATAAATGGCGCTAAAGAAGATCGTACGATTCTTCTTTGCCATGATGTTGGCATTGAACTTAAGAAAAATACAAATGGCGAACTGATTTCTGACATCTATGCTGGTGGCGGCATGGGCCGTACACCCGTTTTGGGCTCGCTCATAAAGACAGGGTTGCCATGGCAGTTATTGCCAAGTTACCTCACAGCCATATTGCGCGTCTATAATCGCTTCGGTCGAAGAGACAATCTTTACAAAGCTCGTATCAAGATCTTAGTTAAAGCCTTGAGTCCCGAAGAGTTTGCTCGCCAGGTTGAAGGTGAATGGCTACATATCAAAAATGGTGATGATAACTTTACTCAGGTCGAGTGGGATCGTGTTGCCAAACACTTTCTCAAACCCACATATAAGAGCTTACCAAAACTTTCTGATGAACAGATACTCAATACTATAAACGATGAAGAAAAAGTAATTTTTGGAAGATGGTTAGCGCGAAATGTTAAATCGCATCAAATTCCTGGTTATGCCAGTGTAATTTTGTCACTCAAACCACATGGTTCAGTGGCGCCTGGGGATGCTACTACCGCACAGATGTTAGCTATTGCGAATTTAGCCGATCAATATAGCTTTGGTGAATTGCGTGCAACGCATGAGCAAAACTTGGTCTTGGCTGATGTGGAGCAATCTAAGCTCTATGAGCTCTGGCAGGAAGCCAAGAAACAAAAAGTAGCATTACCAAATATTGGATTACTCACGGATATCATCGCCTGCCCTGGTGGTGACTTCTGTTCTTTGGCAAATGCCAAATCACTCCTAATTGCTAAAGCCATTCAGGAGCGCTTTGATGATTTAGATTACTTATTTGATCTAGGTGATATCAGCCTAAACATCTCTGGATGCATTAACTCTTGCGGTCATCATCACGTAGGCAATATTGGTGTTTTGGGTGTCGATAAGGATGGTGAAGAATGGTATCAAATCACCCTAGGTGGCGAGCAAGGAAACGAGGCTACTATTGGCAAAGTCATTGGACCTTCTTTTTACGCTGATGAAATCCCAGACGTCATGACTAATATTATCGAAACCTATGTTGAGCAACGTAATGACAGTGAATCTTTTATTGAAACCTATCATCGTCTTGGTGTAGCACCCTTCAAAGAAGCTGCATACAAAAATGTCAAGAAAAAAGAAAAGGTTGAAGCCTTAGGGGGTGCATTATGAGTAACGACCTACAGACCATTCCAGCGCATGAGCAGATTCTGCATTTCCCAAAAGGTGGCAAACCAAGCCTTGCAAATAATGAGTGGCTCATCTGGAGTGGCAGTCAGGATGAGGACGGCTTACCTGATCTAGAGCACGGCAAAAAAAATGTCTTAGCGCCATTTAGTTGGTGGATAACCCATCAAACCGAATCTGATATTCAAGCTAAGGCCAAAAATGCTCGAATTGGAGTTTGGTTTGCTGCTGATGAAGATATCCTAAAACATGCTGATCTCATTGAGCAAGGTAAAACACTGTGGCCAGTAATTGCGGCTCACTTTCCTATCTTCAGAGATGGTAGAAGTTTTAGCACTGCCGCACTTCTGCGCAGTCACTTCCAGTGGACTGGCGAGATTCGTGCGATAGGTGACGTGTTGATTGATCAACTCCTGCAGGGCGCTCGTGTTGGGTTTGATAGTTTTTCATTGCGTCCTGACCAAAAGACGGATGTAGCTTTAAAGCAGTTTGATTTGTTCTCGGTGACCACTCAGAATAGCTGGCGTAATAAGCGTTCTTTACTAGAAGCTTGACTTGAGTATGAAGCAAAAACCCACACCCCCCGGTAAAGTGTATTTAGTTGGCGCTGGACCTGGCGCTGCTGATCTTATTACCGTACGCGGCGCAAAGCTGCTTAAGAAAGCAGAAATTGTATTTCATGATGCTTTGGTAGAGCCTGCAATGCTCGACCTTTGCCCTCAGGCTCTTAAAGTGCCCGTAGGCAAACGTTGTGGCAAGTTGTCATCTGCTCAATATTTCATTAATAAGCGTTTAGTTGACGCCACCAAGCAATACAAAATGGTTGTTCGTCTTAAAGGTGGTGACCCCATGCTATTTGGTCGTGCAGATGAAGAAATTCGATCCTTAAAACAAGTTGGAATTGAGGTTGAAGTAGTGCCTGGTATTACTGCGGCTCTAGCTGGTGCAGCAAGCCTTCAACAGTCTTTAACATTGCGCGGTGTTTCACGTAGCGTCGCTTTTATCACTTTAGCACAGGCAAATGAGGGTAATGACAGAAGATCTCGCAATCAACCTATCTTAAATCCCACGGCAGATACCCTTGTCTATTACATGGGACGCAAAGATGCCGCTAAGATTGCACAGCAATTAATTAAGCAAAGTCTGAATGGTGGCGACACTCCCGTGCATGTCTTAGAGGCAGTAAGTACACCCCGCGAACGTCTTTGGAGTAGCACTCTAGGCGAACTAGCCGAGGGTAAAGCGAATGATTGGTTTGATAGTAGCTCACCATCATTGATTATGGTGGGCGAAGCTTTAAGAGCTAAAGAGTTACAGTCTAAGTTTAAAGACTCAAGGCACCTTAGCACTAAAATCGATAATGGCCTGCAACACAGCCAAATCCTCACCAACAGCATGCGTTGCGCTTAAGATTATCTTGGGAAATTTCTCCCGACAAGCTTCTAGCAGTTTTGGAAAATCATTACGCAAATGGCTGCCTTGACCAAAAAAGATTGGAACCACTGTAATTTGAGTCACTCCCTGAATGGTCAATGAAGTAACTGCATCACACAAAGAAGGCTTCATGATCTCCAAGAAAGCCACCTCAACCAAAGTTCTTGCATGCTGATCACGCCATAAAGTGGCTAGACGATCGAAGGGCTCACGCCAACGAGGATCTCTTGCACCATGACCAAAAAGAATGATTGCCTTCATAAATACCTTTAAACTCGAATACAAACTGTGGTGATTGATTTATTTCTATAAGCTTAACCCTAATTTCACCTAAGTGTAACTACAGGACCCATTCATGGAAATTCTTCAATCACTATCTAGCCAAACTTGGTTTATTACCTTAATGGCTTTCATGCTCATTGGCGGAGTGCTTTCAGCCGTCCACCATGCAGAAGTGGTAGCTCATAAAACTGGTGAGCCCTATGGCGCTTTAGTACTTGCTATTAGCGTCACTATCATTGAGGTGTCTTTGATTATCTCAATGATGCTTTCCGGCCATGAGGGATCAGAATTTATTGCCAGAGATGCTGTTTTTGCGACAGTCATGATTGTGATCAACGGTGTGATTGGCTTATGTATTTTCATAGGTGGCTTACACCATCATGAAATGTCCTTTCGAAACGAAGGAACCAACTCGGCATTAGCTGTGTTAACAGCATTAGCAACCTTTATTCTAGTAATGCCAATGGTTACTGTGAGTACGCCTGGTCCTGACTTCACGAAGAGTCAGCTTGCTTTTGCTGGCGTTGCCTCATTTGCACTTTATGCAGCTTTTCTGTTCTTCCAAACAATTAGTCATCGAGATTACTATTTACCCAAAACCGAAGAGGGGAAAAGGGATATCAATTTTCATGCGCCAAAGCCCAGCAATCTAAAGACAGCAGCGAGTGTAATCCTATTGATTCTGTCACTTATGGTGGTGGTAGGCTTAGCTGAATTATTAAGCCCAGCTATTGAGGCTGGAGTAAAAGCTGCTGGTGCGCCAAAAACGATTGTAGGCGTTGCTATTGCTATGCTCGTTCTCATGCCTGAGTGCTATGCAGCAGTAAGGGCGGCAAAAGCCAATCGCCTACAAAGTAGCTTGAACTTAGCATTAGGATCAGCCTTAGCAAGTATTGGGTTATCGATACCAGCGATAGCAGCAATTGCAATCTTCTTTGATTTATCCCTCAGCCTAGGAATTAGCAGTCTGAATATGACGTTGATGTATTTGAGCCTCTTTATTGGGGCATTAACACTAGCGATTGGAAGAACCACCGTGTTGCAAGGGTTGGTTCATTTAATCATTTTCTTTGAATATTTATTTTTAAGTCTTGTTCCATAAGCTCAAAAACCTTCACTGCACATTACTACTTACTTTTTAGACCTTCAAAATAATTTAATGCGTTAGCGATACCTTCGTCAAAATTTATGGCGTAATTAAATCCTAATGATGCTTGAAAAGTCCTATCACCGCCTCTTGCAAAAACTCCGGACGGCATATCAGATATACCTGTGACAATGGGTGAATATCCAATAATTTTTGCAGCTTTCTGAGCAAATTGAATAAAGCTTGTATAGATTCCTGTAGATAAGTTAACCGCGCTTCCATCTGAGATTTGATCCATAGTTGCAACTGCACCTCGCACACAGTCATCAATATGAATAAAATCTCTCATCTGGCGTCCATCTCCCCATACTCGCAAATTATCCGCACCCTTCTCGGTCAAAGCGCGCTTACATATACTGGGAAAAGGATAAGAGTCATCTTGGTCCTCACCGTATCCAGAAAATGGTCGATAACATACTGATGCAATTCCATGCTTCTCATATGCAAGTCTCGCCAGATACTCACAAGTCAATTTAGCCCAGCCATAAGACATGTCAGGCATGCCAATATCAGCGTCAAAAGAAATCATATCCTCTTTAAGAAGAACATAATCTCCATCACGTTGATACTTAATAGGATATGCCGCACTGGAACTAAAGCATAAAGTTTTCTTTGGCTTGGTGAGCTTGGCCCATTGCCAATATTCAGCATCAATCGATAAATCATCCGCAACGGCAATCGGATTATTTTCAATCATTGCTCTGCCACCCACCATAGCGGCTAAATGGACTACATAATCAAAATCAGTATCTTTGCACCGTTTGAAAAAAGTACGGCAATCCTCTTTTATGAAATTGAAGTTGTCATACTCCCTAGGGTCAAATAATGGCCATCCATCTTTAGGATCAATACCGCCTGTATCTGGTGCAATGCAATCTACTGCATATACTTGATCGCCAGCATCTAAAAAATGTCTGACAAAGTGACGTCCAACAAAACCTGCTCCGCCAGTAATTAGTATCTTATTCATTTTTCAAAATGTCTTTGGTATAAATCAAACGCCCAAATACTTTTTCCAGGTAAGAAAGCAAGAATGCTTTTTGGATCAGAACTCAACTGCTCAACTAGACTTAAATTATTCTCGTAGCCAAGATATTCCTGTTTCATATCCCGTACTAAATCATGGATATTTCGATCTTGATAAACGGAGGCTTTCCCAAAAACAACATTAAACCCTTTAGCCTGAATATAAAAAGCCGCCCAAATATCATCCATACGACCAATATGCGGAAACAAAAAATAATCTTTTAGCACTCCACCAGAAATAAAGGTATTTTGAGAGTTAAAAGGCGCAATCTTATTTGCCGCCAACGGAAAATATTTATCGTCAAAAGAACACTCTGGAGCATGCTCCATTCTGCAAATTGCATCAATGTCAGGATCGCCATTCCAAAAGTCCGCCTGAACATCGCAATGCACGATACGCCTAGATTTTGAAGAATAATCTCGTTTACTTAATAACTGGAGAGGAAAGCCGCGATGCCATAATTGCGGATAATTGGTGGACCCGATTGGGTCAAATGCTGGCAATGCAGTCTCGTAATAATTAACCTCTATATCTTTCCCAACCATAATATTTTTTCCCCAGTCCGCAAGCGGGATATTGTCATCATCAATAACCGCCACTACATCTGCATGCATATCGTGGGCGATAACAAGACCAAAGTTTCGCCTCTGAATGCAATTCCAGCCTATCGCATCAGATAGTTGCTTATCGTATTTTTCTTGCATTTCAGGGCTCCAATAAGTACCCCGCTTTAATTTATAGTCTTTAGGAGTTTTTAAATCACCAATAACGACAAGCTCCCAGTCTGGCATGGCATCAAATTTTTCAATCGCAATGGTTGGGGCATTAATAGTTGTCGTGACAATTACTTTTTTCATTTTCTACCTTCGATTAAAAATCAATCTATTTTAAGAATTTTATTCTTTGACATAAATCGTACTTTAAGTCCAATTTTAAAATATTCAAAATTACGAAGAAAAGTATTCTGAGATTCACCTTCAGTGCGCGCCCTCCAAAAACCTGGGATTTCTATTGCCTCAATACCTATTCTCAATGGCTTAATAATCGTTTCAAATAAAAAAGGGTGTCGTAATTCCTGCCAATTTACGGATTTTAAAATGGGAGTTGGAAAAATCCTATACGCGTAAGTCATATCAGTTAACTTGGTCCAGTAAAGTAATGAGAACATTTTCTGGAAAATCCAGTTTGCTAGCAACTTAATATTGGAATAGTCTTGAAATCCACCCCCCTTAATCCAACGAGTAACAGTAACAATCTTTTGAGGAAATTCTCTAGATTTTGCTATTAATAGCGGCACAAGATTCGGGTCTGTCTCTAAATCACTTGCCATCATAATGGCATGACTACTTTCCACTAATTCAAATGCCTCGCGCATCGCCCCTCCAATAAAAGGCATTTTTTGACGATGAAGAATGATTAGACTTCCGTGACGGGCAATTAGAGCATCAATGGTACTTAAAGCCTCCTGAGTAGTTTTTTCAGCTACTACAATGATAAAATTTCTCACATCTTCTTTGGAATGCCTAAGAATTTGATCAACCGTTTCAACCAAGGAGTAGGTTTCATTCATTACAGGCAAAATTACCGATACACTTTTAAAGCTGATGGTAGTCATTTGAAACGCCTAATTATTGTAATTGTTTGAAGAATAGATTATCTCATAAAGAAAAAACATTATTTTGCACATGAGCTGAAATCCTAATTTATATTAATTTACGAATAAGAATCATATGGACATCAACCTTAAATTATTAATTTTTATACCCACATATAATGAAATTAATAATGTAGAAAATATTCTGAATGAAATACTGGCAATGAATCTAAATGCTGATATTTTATTTTTAGATGACAATTCTCCTGATGGCACCGGCTCACTGCTCGATTCGCTAGCAGATAAACAGCCTTGTTTATCCGTCATTCACAGAACCGGCAAATTAGGCATTGGCAGCGCTCATAGAGACGGCATTCTTTGGGCGTACAAAAATGGTTACCGCCAAATTATTACACTCGATTGTGATGCTACTCATCCCCCTAAATACATACCGGACTTTATTGAACGCGCCAAAAGTTGTGACATTGTCGTGGGGTCAAGACATATTAATAAATTAAGTCTTCACGACTGGAGTCTTAAGAGAAAGTTTTTGACAAAGCTCGGGCATTGGCTTACCTTTTATTGCCTTGGTATTCCCTATGATGCAACTGGAGCGTACAGAATTTATAACCTTCATAAACTACCAAGCTCATTTCTAAACAAAGTTCGATCCCAGGGGTACTCATTTTTCTTTGAAACCCTTTTTGTACTTCATTTAAACCACTACAAAGTTGGTGAGGTAGCAATTCATTTACCATCACGCATTAACGATAAATCAAAAATGCAGTACCAGGATATCTATGATAGCTTGCGGTTACTTGTTGTTCTATTTTTTGAAAAGTTATTTCATCAAAAAAAATTTATTATTGAAAGTGAAAAATGAAACGCTGGGAAATTTCCAAGTCCATCAATACTTTTTTTTTAGAAAAATCTATATTTTCTAGAATTTTATTCTTCTGCCTTTTTTTTATTGCTCTTTATGGCGCAGTAATTGTCTTTAATTTAGATACACTTCACTCTGTTCTTGATAATCACTGGCAGACAGCAGATATTGAAGGTTTAAAAAAAGATCCCATAAGCGCATTACTTCACCTTCATTCGCAACCTCCACTTTTTAATTTTTTCTTTTGGTTCTTCTCAACAATTCCAGGGGGTGCATACGACAACTTTGTTATCTTTAATTGTTTATGCCAGTCTCTCATTGCGCTCATTGTTTTTGAAATTTCCAGTCAAATTTTAAAAACAAGAGTAGGTGGTCTAGTCATCGCAGCCCTTTATCTTTTCTCACCACCAGTATTACTTAACTCTGCATATGCATTTTATCCAGCCCTTACCTCCATGGGCTTTGCAATTCTCTTATATGGTTTTTATGTAATTAATAAGCAACCCAGATATGCATCCATATTGATTGGATTTTCAGTTTGCTACCTTTATATGATCCGTAGCAGTTTTAGCTTGCTAGCAGCAATTATTCTTCTTTGCGTCTATATCTATCTGAGTAGAAAAGTTCTTGCAAAAACATTTATTGTATCGACAGTCGCCTGCATTTTATTGATACTGCTATCCCTGCCAATCAAAAACTATATTCTTTATGGATTTTTTGGGTCAAGCAGCTGGACACCGCTAAATTTCATTATGACTTTTAGCGTAAAAACTCCGCTCGGTCCATTTGCTACGCCAGAGGAAATCAGAAAAGCGTATCCTAATTTGGAGTGCAAAAAGTCATATGGGTTGCTCGATACTGAAAATAAAAAAGTAAATGGTGAGCCAAACTATAACTCTTGCTACTACATTGCATACCTTAATGAGCTTTCACCTGGCATTATAAAAAACTTTAATCTACTTATTTATTTGCGTAATATCAAACATAATGTTGGGGCTTACTTCGACACACCCGACGGATATTATTTTCTAAAAAATAGGGACAAAATTGAGTCTTATACTTTTGCCTATAACTTAAGCTTTTTAACACTCTTCTTTAAGTTTCATCAAATTCGAGTTGCTTGTATCTTATTAATTTTCTATTTAATTTATAAAGTCAAAAAAGAGCGGGAGCAATTTCCCGCCATTATGCTAACTGTTTTGGCATTGCATTTTTTTGCACACATATTAACCGATGGTGGAGAAAGTAGACGTCACGTATTTGATATTGAGTTTACTTTCTACCTCATATTTGCGATGGTAATTGCAAGCTGGCGTCAAAAAAGGGCTACGCGCATTTCAGATCAATCCAAATCTTATCCGAATGCAATTGAGCAAAGATTATGAAGATTTTTTCAGAGCGAAAACCCATTATCCAGTCAAATATTTTGCTAGCCGGTCCAGTGAGAAACGTTGCTAGCATCATTGAAGATGAAGCATTACTACTAAGGCGTAGTCTCTCTGACTTTAATGAGGTCTTCACCCTGATTGTAGAAAGTGATTCAACTGATGATACGATTTCAGTTCTTGAGAAAATAAAAAGCTCGGAGCAAAATTTTGACTTCGTCAGTTTTGGCAATTTGAGTAAGACTTATCGCAAGCGCACAGAGCGTATTGCTAAAGCTAGGAATGAAGTGATTAATCAGGTCAAAAATAATCCGCGTTACAAGCATATAGATTTTATTGCAATGGCTGACATGGATGGAATGAACCCTTTACTGTCTGCCAATAAAATCAAGCAATGCTGGACTGTAACTGAAGATTGGGATGTTGTAACAGCCAATCAAGTCGAGGCTTATTATGATGTTTGGACACTAAGACATCCCGACTGGAGTCCTGGTGATTGTTGGGCACAAAAAGATCGACTTCAAGATCTTATTGGCGAGCCAGCGGCTATTAACCTTGCGATTACAGCCAAGCAAAGTCCACTTCACCCTTCTTTAGGAATGATTCAAGTAGATTCAGCATTTGGAGGTTTTGGCATCTATAAGCGCTCTGCTTTTTTAGCAGGGCAATATGCTGGACTTGATAAAAATGGCAATGAGGTTTCCGACCATGTGCCATTTCACCATCAATTACGAGAAAAAAACTATCGTATTTATATTAATTGTGCATTACTTAATTGCTCCAAATATCCTGAATCACAAGAACCTGCACCACCCCCACCCCTTAAATCCAGCTTAAGGCTGATCCAAAAATTAGGTCGCTCTATATTAGGAAAAAGGCGCTTTAATAACTACCTTGAAAAACTACTCTCAAACTAATGCACTATTAATATGATTAATATTCAATTAATAAAAAAACATTTTCAGCCCTGTATCTACTTACCTCTTGGGCTATTTTTTTTATTATTGTTTCGTAGTGTTTACTTTTATTCTGCTTCTGACTCAGTTCTTATAGGCGCGATCCCTGACGACGCCTTTTATTATCTGCAACTAGCTAAGAATAGAGCGTCGTTGGGTTTTTGGAGTTTTGATGGGCTTGCTGCTGCTACAGGATTTCATCTCTTATTCGGATACTTCCTTTACGCAATTTACAAAATTCTTGGAATCGTTGATTGGCGTTATTTGTTTTTTTTGATCTCGATTCTAGCTAGCGTAACGATCAGCTCTTCAGCTTATTTATGCTGCTCTATGAGCCATCGACTATTTGGCCCCAAATTAGCTTTTGTTGCTATAGCGCCATTTTTCTGTTTTGACGTCATATACCAATCTACTAACCTTATGGAATCGTGGCTAGTGATCTTTTTTAGCTCACTGACAATTTTTACAATATTCAATACCGTTAAACCCATTTCCCGTAAAGAATATGCCAGTCTTTTTTTAATAGGTCTCTTAGGATCTTTATCACGTTCTGATTTTGGGATGCTTCCTGGTGCCACATTTATCGCCCTAACATTAGGATTGCTCGCAATCAAAGAGCGAATTTGGTGGCTTAGATCTCTTGCAATCTCATGTGGTGCTGTCATCGGCATCTTCTTAATTACTGTCCATAATTTCTGGATTTCAGGTAATTTTTTTCAAGCTAGCGCCAAAGTAAAGCTGTACTGGTCCTCGATTGTTGATCACCGCATCCGAGCTCCAATCGATCTTATTGCCCAAATGGTGATGCCAATTGGTGGGGGCTCATTTAGAGTAGTAGCCCCATTGATTATTCTGGCTTTGTTTTTATTTTTAATTCACAAACATATTCGTTTAAAGCAATGGGCTGGGACCGAGTCTTTTTATATCTCCCTATCAACAATGTTGACGATTTGTGGCTATATTGCCGTGTATCGCCACAATAGCCTTGGTTTGCAAAATTGGTATATAGGAAACTTTGTAGCGCCTTACTCACTTTTGCTTACCACTCTATTTTTTTGGGCATTTAAAAATTCAAAATCTATTGTCTTCTACATTTGTTTTATTTTCTATTTTGGCATTGGCATGACTCACCTACTAAGGGCGCCCTGGCCAAATCAAGTCCTACCCCTAAATCTGAGTCGCGTAATCAATACTATGAATCTTGAAGGGCCTTATGCTGCATGGAATGCTGGAATTTTGGGTTTTTTCATTTCTAAGCAGGTAGTTAATATCGATGGATTAACGAATGATGAAGTCCTGCCATTTATCAAAGATAATCAGTTAACTGAATATTGGGCGCAGCGTAATATTCATTATATTTTGGACGATGAAGAAATGATCAAAAGCCCTTTTCAAAAAATCAAGGGTGGCTATAACAATTTGGCTGTTGATCAGTGCCTAACGATAGTTGAGCCTCAAAACCCCCAAGGCCTAGAGTTAGGGACCATTAGAATTTATCGCGTTAATCATGCTTGCCTAAGTCTGACTAAGTAAGCCGTAAGCACTAACTAAGGCAAAAGCCTATAAAATCTCGCCATAAGTGCTGATTGATATATTACTGAGTAGTTCAATGCCCTTTCTCAGCACAAAATGATCTTTAGCCTACTACCTCTAATTGAGGCAATGGAAAGACGAGCTTCATCCCTGAAAATTGAGGATTGTTTACAAAAAAAGATCGAAAGTGCCATGGCAACACTAGCAAATAGTGCGGCTTTTTATCCAACAATTCTTTTTCAGAAATAATATTGATCCAAGTTCCTGGGGTGTAGCATCCGTACTTTTCTTCATTAACCTCACCCACGCACATCAAATCTTTTTCATTCAGTCCACAATACTGCAACAACACATTACCTTTTGTTGATGCCCCAAGAGCCGCAACTGTTTTACCTGCTTTCTTTGCATTTTCCAAAAACTGCAATAAGGCTTGCTTAGCCAAGACTGTGCGCTTAGCAAAAGCGATAAATGGATCAAGTGAATCGTAACCCTGCTCACGCTCTTTATCTAAAATAGCTTGAATAGGCGGTAACACTTGATTAGCATTTGCGGTGCTATTTTTGCGAACAGTAATTGAAAAGCTGCCGCCATTAATATCATTAAACTCTACATCGATAATCTGAAATCCGACCTTTTGAGCCATAAACTGAATTTGCTTTAGGCAATAAAACTCTAAATGCTCATGACAAACCGTATCAAATGAGTTTGTATCAATCATAGTCGGCAGGTAACTTTGCTCAAAAACCCAAATTCCATCATCTTCTAAAACCTCATGAATATTTCTCATGAAATCGACTGGATCTTCTAAGTCATAAAACATGGAAAAAGAGGTAATCACCTTGGCCTTTTTACCAGGAAAACGTTCTTTAATAAGTTTGGCTGAGAAAAAATTGGTAATCAGCTGTACATGCTTTGGGTAGTAAGCGGCAAATTTGATTCCGGTCGGATCTACCCCCACCAAATTGAGCTCGTTTTGGGGATAAGCTGCAAGCGTCGTACCATCGTTACTGCCAATATCTATCACCAAATCACCAGAATCTAGATTAGTCATGGATAAAATGCGGTCAACTTTAGATCGCAAATGAGCCACCATACTTTTATTTAAGCCAGAGCGATAGCCATAATTTAGACCATACATTTCACTCAGATCATAAGAGTGTGCCAATTGCACTAGCCCGCAAACATGATCACCGCCGATGCATTTAACTAAGGTTAAAGGGCCCGTTGTAGCAGCCTTAGGATCGATCACCTTGGGAAAAACGCCAGTCAGCATTTGATCGCCTAATTCTAAAATTGTTTCGAGGTGAGTATTGCCACAGATGCGACACGCTAAAACTGGCTTAACGGTATTAACCATATTTATATCCTATATTGACTATTCTCAAGCCTGGTTGGGCCTGGGCCTAGCGATCCACTTTCAAGGCAGATGCTAAATGTTGAGTTTGTAATAGCGCCAAATCACTTTGCACCATCTCTTGTACCATCTGCTCAAAACCCACTTGCGCACTCCAACCCAAAGCTTGTAATTTTTGGCAATTGCCCTCTAAATTGACCGAATCAATTGGCCTAAAAAATTCAGGGGAACTGGTGACGTAATCCTCATAATTCATTCCTAAGCACTCGAAAGCAACTTGGCATAAATGGCGTACCGAGCGGCTGACACCACTGGCAACGATGTAATCAGAAGCCCGTGGCGCGCCAAGCATCATCCACATTGCACGCACCGTATCGCCGGCGAACATCCAGTCACGCTGCACATCTAGATTGCCCAAAATCAACTTTTTTGCCATGCCTAATTGAATTTGAGCGGCTGTGTGCGTAATTTTGCGTGTCACAAAATTGAGTCCACGACGCGGACTCTCGTGATTAAACAAGATCGCTGAGCAAGCAAAAAGACCATAACGTTCACGATAGATATCAATCATTTGATGGCCATACAACTTAGCGGCAGCATAAGGGCTACATGGATAAAAGGGGGTAGCTTCTGTTTGCGGCTTGTCTAAGACTTTGCCAAACATCTCCGATGTTGAGGCCTGAGCAAAACGAATCGTGGGGTCTAGCTCTTTAATGGCATTGAGAATCTTGGCCACCCCAAGACCATTAATGAGACCAATACCCACAGGGTCTTCAAACATCTTCTCACCCGAGGTGTATGCCGCAAAGTTATAGATTTCTTGAGGATTAACATTTTCAATAATGCGGCGCAGCTGCAACTCATTGTCCACATCCCAGGCAAATAACTCGATCTCGCCCTCTAAGTGGGCAGGCAATGAGCAGCGAGCATGATTGGTATCGCGCGTTGTGCCAATCACCCGATATCCCTTACCCAGCAAAAGCTCCGCCATATATAGGCCATCTTGCCCGGAAATGCCGGTAATAATCGCTGTCTTCATGGGTATAAGAGGCTCAAAAGGATCTGTAAAGCAGGGTTTAAAGGGGTGAGGCGGCGGTTAATCGAAGCCCTATTTTACTATTGATATTGCCCCACTTAGTTAAGGATGAGTCATGCTTTAGGCATCTTGAGGCCATAGGGGCCTTGGCGTCATAGCTAACCGATTAGCGGACTATGGGGCTATAGGGTAATAATTGCTGCTCGTACTGTTCTATCGCCACGTAAATTGATGCGCCAGTTACAACGTGAGCCTAGCGATAACCCAAGAGATCGTTTTGAGTCCTTTCTTGACCCTCAGTAAACCATTTGGTGCAAATACCTGAGCCACTATATTTTGGCTTTTTTCTGGCCTCAATTTGCATTTGATACATAGCATCAAAACAATCCCTGCGGCTCTCGTAGTAAAAGGAATCGCTATAGGTTGGTTTGCTGTTGTAACAGCAAAAGAAATCTAAAGTCTAGTGACCACTGTTAGATACGGGCACTTTTTTTCATTTTCAATCGTTGTGGAGCAGACACTGACAAACGCCACAAATAAAATCAATAATAATGGCTTCATATTTGCTTCAATGACCTTAGCTATCAAATATGTTGACCAAACTCAGATCTACTATTGATTGGATTTGGCTTTTACTTTGGCTTTAGATGTGACTCAGGATACAGCCCTTAATCAAGGCCAAAAAAGTTAATTCAACCTGTCAAGCTTAAAGCTATCGCCTTGCTGTGAAAGCAAGAACCGCTCAGGCTTTAACAAGCTAATGCTTGTATCAGCAACACCTTGACTAATTGCTTCGATCGTCTTTTCAATATTACTTTTATCAACCCTATGCGCAAAATCACCTGGTTTATATTGCCACCAAGCGAGATTTTCTAACTGCTCAATGATTTGATCGGAATAGCGCATTTTCTTAACCACTGCAGGAGAGCCAGCAACTACTGCATACGCAGGCACATCTTTTCTGACAAAGCTATTGGCCCCAATAATGGCGCCATTGCCAATGCGAACCCCAGCTTGTATTAAGACATTTTCCCCAATCCAAACATCATTGCCAATGCGAATGGCGCTATCTTTCTCATGAGCCTCTTTGGGTGGATTATTTTGATGATTTTTAAAGCGCTCTTCGGTAATCTTGATATACGTTGGATCTAATGCAAACATTCATCGATTCATATCGGTCCAAATGGGATGCGTGGAAAATTGTGAATCGTGATCTCCAACGCCTCTGACATATCCAGCAATAGAGCAAAACCGGCCAATATGGACGTTAAAAAACATGGCAAAGCGATTCATATAGGAATAGGCGCCAATGCTGCAAGGGCCATATAAGGCCGAGTTTTCCCAAAGATGAATGGGGCTCTCATACGTGAGCTCACCCACGCGAACGGTACTCGTTTCTGAGCTGATGCCAAAGCTATGACGAGCTAAATCAGGGTAGATGTTTCTCTGAATGTCCATGGTTTATTTTAGAGGAGATCTCACCAGGGATTGAACATTCCCTTGCCTATATAACCCTTTTTGTAAAGGTGGCTGCCCAAAAGCCTCAAATGACGCCCTAGATATGACTTCATCATCACAACACCAATGCAGACCGTAAATTACCTATAATATTTAAAACGGACAAAATCAAAACAACGACCACACAAAGACCAAAACTATTCATCATGACTACCCCCTACTCAAACAATACACCAGTCAATCCTGACCCCGAACTCACCTTAGGAGACGTGGTGACCTTTGTGATCAAAGCCAAATGGTTTGCACTAGCCGGGATTGCAATTGGCATCATCGTGGCAATCGCTTATCTGACCATCACTCCGAGCATTTATGAAAGTAGAATCGTGATTCAGATTCAACCATCATCTAGTAATGTTGCAATCAATCAAATAACTGTTAGCTCAGATGAATTATTAGAGCGCCTAATGTTCTCTCAGACGGCCGACCAAATCATTAACATCATGCAACCAACTCCAAATATGGATGCACAAAGCAATGTGCGCAATGCTTTAAAGCTTGCTTCAATAAGTAAAGGTGGCGTATTTCTGAATCTGACTGTCAAATCGAGCTCTGCTGCTGGGGCACAAGAATTGGCTGGGCAGCTGGGCAACGGCACTATTGCCATCATCAAAAAGCTCAATGTACCAAAAATTGCTTACCTAGAAAAATTACTCAATAGCAACAAAGCATTACTTGCATCAAACAATGCTAAATTTGACATGGTTGGATTGCAGACCTCAACACTAGGGCTTGAAGCGCTCTTAAGCTCCCCAGAGAGTCTACAGCCCAATATCGTTGATGGCCCATCGCCACCCGATACTCCGACCTCTCCAAAATCCAAACCCATCTTATTACTAGGAGTATTGCTCGGCATGATTTTGGGATTGTTATTGTTTCATTTCAAACAGATTTACATCAAAAAGTAGCTCTTATAAGAACACTCACTTAAAGTTAAATTGACTTGATGTATTGGCTAGGCATCAGTGATACCTACCACATAATGCGCTGATAAAAAATAACAAGCTTTTGATTTATTTAGAAAAACTGCCATTTCGTTTTGCAAAATGGCAGTTTTAATTTCTAAAGCATTAACCCTCCTCTACCGCATCATCAGCACCATCCTGGCTTGAGCTACTCAAAACTGCGTTACTTGAAAGGGCCTGTACAGTTTTAGCTTCATACTGATCAATCACAGCCAGGCCATGAATCCCCTTAAAAATGCGGTTTTGAAAACTGGTCATATAGCGCGTGTATTTATCCAAATCCATTGCCTCAATCACTTGCCCTGCTCGAATACCAGCAATAATGGTTTCATAACGCTCATCATCTTGCGCCCAAGTTAAGTGATGGGGGTACTTTTCCTCAATCTCTTTTTGGACGGCAGCGTAATTAAGCAAAGGGGTAGCTTGTCGATAACGCTGACCAAGTACAGTCGAAAAGATGGCTCCCGTACGTTGCCCCTCCATTACGTATGCGTACAAATTTGGAAATTGCTGGGCAATCTGTGCGGTGAGTTGATCGCTAAAAGAGTTGCGCAAACTGATGACTTCTAGATAAGCATCTAGCACATTAATGGCAAATGATTTTTGAGAAGAATCCTCCTTGAAATACCAACTAGGTAAAGTCAATGCCGCTATTGCACTCATGCCCGCTTGCTTAGCAAATTCCTGTGCGATTTCAAGTGACTGCATTTTGCCTTCGATCTTTTGTCGCAATGCAAGCATCAGACGCTCGCACCCCAAGTTAGCCTCCTCAACTGTTCGCAGCAGAATCTGGCGAGTGGGGTCATCAGCGCCCCATTGCTGGCACAGTAGCTCAAATTGCGCCTGCCTTTGTTCAGGGTTTTCAGATGGCAAATAGCCTTTGGTAAAAATTGAGGCTTTTTGCGCATTTTTACTAGATATACTTTTCCCAATTACTGTCTTGGGCCCAGTTTGTGGATTTACTGCTTTCTTACTGATATTGGCCATGATGGCTCCTATGATTTAGGTTAGTGAACACCTCACTGCGAGTTGTTCTAGCGCCATCCTGGAGCCCTCTTAAGGATTTATACCCCCGTTATTTATTTAGCTTGTTTATCTCGCTTATTTATTTCACTTGGCCTCGGACTACCTTAAAGCCAGAGGCCTCTAATTGCTTTTTTCGATAAGAGCGAAATTCCTCTAAATTGGTGTGAATACGAGCCACACCTTCGCTAAGCAATATGGATTCTGCAAAGATAACAAATGGAGAATCTGGGTAATCTTTGTTGTTGATTTTTGGATAAGCCTCGAAGCCACGTACCCATGCGTAGTGGATCTGGGAGAGCAAATACATGCGCACCTCTTTTTTATCCTTTGGGCCACGCTTTTGAGCTTGGCTTCGCAATTGAAATCTTCCAGGTAGGGGCGCGAGATTTTTTCGTAATCGGTTGCGATAAATCCGAAAGTGACAGACTGCTTGAACCAGGATATCTTCAACCGTTTTTCTTTGGCCAAACGGGAATTTAGCTTTTGCAATCTTTGCGTGCAACTGTCTTGGCAACAGGGTCATACCGTTAATTACCTAGAAGTTTTCCATCTCACACCAGCACCCTCCTCCGGCGTGCCAATGAATTCAATTCCGGCGTTTTCAAAAGCAGTCTTGATAGCACCCAGAGTTTTAACGTGACTTGAAGGAACACCCTCCTCGGACTCAAGACGTATCAAAGTTGAAAAACCTATTTCAGCCTTTTCAGCCAACTGTCTTGCTGTCCAACCGGTAAGGCCACGTGCAGCCTTAATTTGACCACTTGTAATCAAAAGAAAAGTATCCTAAAATGAGCACTTAGTTACCTTTTAATGAAACTAAGTTATCGTATTGGAGATAAAAAATGCTTATTAATCAAGATTTTAGCCCAGATCGCACTAAATATATAGGTGGTGACCTGTCCTGGGATTTTCAGACCAAAAGCTTTTAGAGATAATGACTCCTTCAACCTAAGGAGCAGGTATGAAGAGAGTACGGTTTTCAGACGAACAGATTGTTCGGATATTGCAAGAGGCAGATCGT
>NZ_JACVPE010000012.1:0-22384 GCF_018882005.1 Polynucleobacter sp. es-GGE-1 | reverse complement strand
TTAGTGTTAGGCCACTAATTGTTGCTGTGTCACCTTTATTGAGTGCATTCAGACTAATCGTCTGCAGAGCAAGAACTCCTGGTGTGCCGTTAGAACCAGCAGCTTGCGTAGTGACATTTGAAGAAGATAAATAGGCACTAGTACTTGGGATAGTGCTAGTGCTACCAGTAACATATATCGAGCCTTGTACACCATTATAGGTACCAGTGATTGATAAGGCACCATTGGATATTGATCCAGGCGCAAAGGTCGATGAATATGAACCGCTAAAATAACCTCCAGTGGGCGAGCTAGAGCCACTAGTCATTCTCGCAGAGAAATTATTTGCCACCGTTGTTGCATTCACAAACGTATTAGCTGTAAATGTCAGATTATCAACTCTGACAGTCTCACCAGTAAACATGTCATGAAATTGAATATTCTGTTGAGAAGAAGAACCCGCTGCACCTGTAACACCTGGTGTTGGTGTCGTTACATCGGATGAGTTTAAAGAACTTCCGGATACCGGTATGGGGGTCTTGGGCCCCGTGCTATTAGCTGTGATGTTCAGTAAACCAGAGTTTAGGGCTGATGCGTTGTAAGGAGAGTTAAACGCTGCAGTAAAACTGTTTGAGAAGCTTCCGCCTGTAAATGGTCCCGTTATTCCATTTATCTTAGACCAAAATTTAAGTGCGAGATCAGCTGCAGTAACGTTAGTATCGGCAGTAAATGTTAAGCCGCCGATAGTAGCGGTGTCTCCTGCAGCTAAATTATGCAAGGTTATTTGCTGAGTCTCATAAGAACTGGGGCTTGAACTAGCTCCGGATGCTACAACAGTTACATCAGAAGACTGCATAGTGACACCAACTGTTCTACCACTAACATCAAGAGTTCTTGCGCCAACTGAAGTTCCAGTAAGAGCTAGATTCCCCACCCCAGATGACACTGCAGTAAAACCACCAGCGAACGTATTTAAGAACGTTCCTGATGAACTATTTGTATTTGAGTTAATTTTGGCTGCAAAAATATCAGCAGCCTCAGTAGCCGTTACATTTGAGCTTGCAGTAAATGTAAGGCCTCCAACTGTTGCGCTTTGACCTGCTGCTAAAGAATGCAATACAACGGAAAACTGCGCAGCTGAAGAAGGGTCTCCAGCATTAACTATTGTTATATCACTTGCACTTAATGCAGGTCTGACAGCCGTGGAAATTGTTGCGCTTACTACTATTGCACTCATCGGCCCCACGGCATTACCATTAAATGTGACGGTGCCATTACTATTATCGACTGCATTAAAGCCACCGATGAAGCTATTAGAAAATGATCCTAAACTTCCACTCGGACTAGTACCAGAACCTATTTTGGTTGCAAAGATTGTGGCTACCTGCGCTGCAGTTAAACCAGTATTAGCAGTAAGCCTTAAACCGCCAACAGTTGCAGTATCACCAGGTGCCATCGCATTGAAACGGATAGTTTGTTGCGCATTAGTAGGCGCTACATAAGTCACCCCAGAGATATTGCTAGTGATATTGCTGCTGGTGATTGGGGATGTAGCGCTAGTAATGTTGCCGCTAACTGACACTGGGTCTCGATAGCCTAAAGGATTACTCGTAAATCTCACTGAACCATTGGTAAGATCAGTAGCGTCAAAGCCACCTATAAAACTGTTCGTGAAGTTGCCGCCTGTTGGAGTGCTACTAGGGGTATTGATTTTTTGCGCAAAGGCTGCTGCCACTTGCGCTGCACTTAAATCACTAGTGGCAGTGAATGTTAAACCGCCTACAGTTGCACTATCACCTCTCGCTAAACCATTAAAGCTGATAGTTTGCTGCGCATTGGTAGGTGCTACGTAAGTCACCCCAGAGATATTGCTAGTGATATTGCTGCTGGTGATTGGGGATGTAGCGCTAGCAATATTGCCGCTAACAGAGATAGACTGTGGTCCAGTGATAGATCCAGTGAAGATCACCGTGCCACTGCCATTATCAGATGCAGTAAAGCTGCCTGTGAAGCTATTTGTAAAAGTACCGTATGCAGAGGTGCCACTAGGGGTATTTACTTTTTGAGCAAAAACGGTTGCCACTTGTGCTGCTGTTAAGTCCCCATTGGCAGTAAATGTTAAGCCACCAATGGTTGCACTATCGCCATTAGCTAAGCCATTAAAGCTAATGGTTTGTTGTGCACTTGTAGGATTGCTGACAGTAGGTACGCCATCTACTACCGTAGTGGGAGTTAAATTTTGAGAAGCAACTGCAAAAGTAATCGCATTTAGAGCTGTTTG
The DNA here is from genome assembly GCF_018882005.1 of Polynucleobacter sp. es-GGE-1. Classification (NCBI taxonomy): domain Bacteria; kingdom Pseudomonadati; phylum Pseudomonadota; class Betaproteobacteria; order Burkholderiales; family Burkholderiaceae; genus Polynucleobacter; species Polynucleobacter sp. es-GGE-1. Next base: position 20,124 of record NZ_JACVPE010000012.1, on the reverse strand, counting down.
CAAACGGGTGATATCAATGCCCTGAATTAAAGTGGTTTGGTTATTCACACCATCGGTGCCGCTGACTACCGATAAAGTCTGATTACCAGTGAGTAAATTATTGCCGTTCAAACTGGTCGTAGCAGCAATTTGCCCAATTTGTCTATTGAGGCTAGCAAATTGAGTAAACAAATTGGTCTGATCAACTGAGTTAAATAAGCCATTAGATACTTGAGTAGCCAAACTCTGCATTTGCGCCAGAATCGATGAAATTGAACTTAAGCCTGTTTGCGTAATATCGATGATGTTGTTGGCGTTAGTGATATTGCCTTGAACAGCGTCTTGGCTAGTGGCCTGATTAGATAATTTAGCAACGACACTAGCTTGTTGCTTAGATAGTGGTTGCTTGCCATCAGCAATCTGCGTATGCGTCGCTTCAAGACGTGCCTGAACATCATTGACTGCACTTTGCAGGCTTGATGCTAAGGTTGTGATCGAATTATTCATACGAACTAAAAAACACAATAAAATTAATGGCTTAGGTAACTAAGCCATATTAATTAATAACTGTTTTTTTAATGGTTAGAAAAAAGGCACTTAATAGCCTTAATTCCTAAACTCTTTGAGAAATGCTGCTTTGATGGGGCTTTACTGCTGGGCAAAGCCTATTGAATTAGCTTGTCTTATTCAGTTAAGCAGCCAACAGATACTTCTTGTTCTTCTGGTACTTGCCTGCTCTGGAGGGCACATTGCATAGATTGCACTCGTACTCTTCGTGGAGGTCATACACATCAACCACAAACTTGCCTTTACAACATGAACAAGTTTCAGTTTTCAGAAGTTTTTGCTCTACAAAACGAATCAGTGTCCATGCGCGAATCAAACTAATGACTGGCTCATCGCTGATCGGATGGTCATCAGCCTGCTCAATGATGTGATATTGCTCAAGGTAGAGCTGATATGACTTAATCAGAGCCTGAATACCGGTCACACCAGTATTTTCTTTTAAGAAGTTGTAAATATTGAGAAATAAAGAAGAATGAATATTCGGTTGCCAGGTCAAGAACCAATCGGTTGAAAATGGCAACATGCCTTTGGGAGGCGAGATTCCTTTTAATTCTTTATAAAGCTTAGTCAAACGCTCGCGTGATAAAGAAGTGTGTGACTCCAACAACTGTAAACGCGCACCCAAATTAATTAACTGAATCGCTAATTGCAGCTGCTCAGTTTCACCAACAATGCTTTTGACTTTCATGATCTAAATTCCGCTTTCGTTATGAATATTGCAGAACTTAGGCAATGGCTTCGGCTTTTTGGCCGGCCATCAAAATAGAACTGTGGACGATAGATTGGGATAAACCCTTAGTATTTTTGGTCAGCATACCCAACATAGCAGCATCGTCAAAGCGGAAGCGCATCAGCATCATGTTGGAGCTGGCCAACTTAATCAGTTGAGAATTGCTTAAATCCCCAATTAAATCAGCGATATCCATGCTCACGCCAAGGCGGAATACAGCCTGCTCCTTGTCTGCTTGAATCATCTGTTGAGCCAGCATTAAATAATTCAGATTCGCTTCACGAATTTCTGTCATAATGCTTTCTTGTGATTTATCAATCAGTTGCATGTTCTATCTCACTTAATTTATGCGATTTAGTAGTTTCGCGATGGATGTAGTTTGCCCGACCCATTTTTTTTCTAAATGAGATAAATGCTACAAATTTAGTAAGGAAAATACTTACAAATATGTATAAAATCCAGTTTGAGTAGGGATTAATGAGCGGCAATGTCGTGCATTTGATCTTAGAAAATGGATAAAAGAATGGCTATTCAAATAGCCAGCAGAAGCCCGAGCCATCAAGCTAGAGCACACATGGAGACTAGATTTTGCATACGCCGCAAAGCATTCAAAACTTAGCCGCCAACAAAGACTTGGGTGCATTGCTCTACTGCCCTGCTCTGCAGCCCGTAAATCAAGATCAGCAGATTTACCGCACTCAATTCACAGGAAATAAAGCGTGAAGTTGTGACTATAAACAACACCAATTCTCCTGAGGATTTAAAAAATCACCACCATTTGGTGTTAGCAAGGTCTCAAGTCCTGATTGTTGAGGACAACCTCATCAATCAAACCGTCATAAAGCAATTTTTAATGCGCGCGGGCGCTCGTATTGATATCGCTAGTAATGGCCAAGATGCCTTAGCGCTATTAAAGATCAAGCAATACGACGCAGTCTTAATGGATATTCAGATGCCCGTGCTAGATGGCTTGCAAGCCTGTAAACAAATTCGAGAGCAAGAACATTTGAAGTCCTTACCCATCATTGGACTCAGTGCAGGGGTATTTGCAGATGAAGTTCAGCAATGCTTTGAACACGGGATGAATGACTTTATTAGCAAACCCATCGACCCAGACAAGCTATATCAAACATTGGTGAGTTGGATTTCGCAATTGAAGGTCTCCGATACTGATTTGCATACTTCCTATTCAAGCATGGCGCCCGATCAAGATCTTGTCGACGGCCCCCTAGAAGAACTGTCTGGATTTAACTTCAAAAAACTAGCCCTCTTGATGGCTGATATTTCTTTGACCCAGAGACTTCTAAATCTCTTTGCATTAGATTGCCGCGATTGCAGTGTGGGCCTTCAAAATGAAATTGCCATGAGTGATTACCAATCTGCACAAAGTCGCATTCATGGGTTTAAAGGATCTGCAGCTACGATTGGTGCTGAAGCAGTTTTTGCTGCCGCCGAATTTCTAGAGGCAGATTTAAGACTTGGTCAACTCCAAATGGAGAACTATCATCATTTTTTAGAGATGCTCACGACAACGCGAATCAAAGTAAAACAATATCTTGATCAATCGGAAGCGCGCTCAGAGCGCAGTACTGTCAAGCAAGATCTCCAAGATAAGCTACTGCAAGATCGCATGATTCTTCTCACTGAAGATAATGTGATCGCACAAGAGGCTCTCAAAGAATTTTTAGAAATTTTTGGGGCGAGTATTGACGTGGCCAGCAATGGTCAAGATGCTTTGGAGCTACTCAAGACCAAGCAATACGACGCGGTGTTGATGGATATTCACATGCCTGTATTGGATGGCTTGCAAGCATGCAAACTCATTCGACAACAAGAACATCTTCAGCATTTACCAATTATTGGGCTGAGTGCCAGGGTATGCGCTGATACCTCTCAGCAATGCCTTGATCATGGAATGAATGGCTGTATTGCTAAAACAGTGGACCCTCAAGAGCTAGTCAAGCAACTCGCTCTTTGGATGAACTAGAGACTTATTTATCTAGTCTTAATTTGCCACCGCTGCACGTGTAGTTCAACTCGCGCACAATCGCTGCACTAATAATTTGATTGCTTGGGTCAATGGCTTTGACATTAATCACCAGCTTATTAGGCATGTTGAGATAAGTTCCAACAATCACCTGGCTAGCGCCAACCTTGGTATTGCCAGTCTGCCCAATCTTACGAGTCAAAGACACAATACCCGTATCACTGATGCGAATATCTTTACCAAACTCAACTTGCACAACCCTCTTGCCTGGTATGCGCGCTAAATAAGTACGCATCATCTCGCTCATCACCAAGACATTCGGTTCTGCTTTGAGAGTATTGACATTCACAAAATCGGCAACGAGCAATACGCCGTATTCATCTGGGCCATTAGGATCAAACTTAGGTAACGCCGTATTCAGTTCGGTTGCCATGCCGGATACCAGCGCAGTCAAATCGGTTGCTTGCAACTTATCTTCAAACGTGAGGCATTGCGCATCACTGCGACTGGTAGTGCCACACGCTGTCAGACCTAAAAGCACGCTCAGCAAAACAACGGCTAGAGGTAAGAAGATAAAGCGAGAGGCAGGACGAATAGACATATCGATTCAGAATATCAATAAAAGTCGTATTCTACTAGTGGATGCTAGTACGATTAATTAGTGAGATTTAAGACTGTCATGGTTGGCGGTCTTGGAGGACCATCCAACAAATGCGAGATCAGACGATCAGCAGGCAACTTCACTTGGGCTGTAGACACTACCGCGCCACTGATCACCTGAATCATTCTGACGTTCAAAATCAAACCTTCAGCAGTATTCACATAAGTACCAGTGATGATGCTGCCAGTTTGTACTGGTGGCTTGAGTTGCTTGACATCTCTACTCAAAGAAAACTCACCGCTAGCTTCAATCAGAATATTTTTTCTGAAGGTAATGTCTGTAACGGACCAATTTCTTAATTGCATTTCATGCATTAAGTTTTGCGCTAAGAGACGGCCCAACTGAGAAGTCTCATTCAAGGTATTCAGAGCAACAAAATCAGTAACTACTAAGGCACGGCTTCTCATCTCTGGAGAAAGATTGCGCTCAAGCTGCTCAGCAATAAACATCGAAGCAGTATTGAGTGCCCCGGTTGATGAAGTGCTTGGTACTAAAGAAATGGGCTCATAGCGAAACGGATAAGGTGAAACTGTCTTTTCTTGACCTGGCTGGGTCTGTGCATGAGCAGAAGTGAGGCAAGTGAATGCAGTCAATAAAGTACAGGCAAAGGTGCCACACCCCATGGCGGAGAGCATGTTTAATAATAGTTTCATTGCGCAACCGATCTAGAACTTACGGTCTCAGTTGGCATCATCTTATTGACCTTGGTATCGCTATCAGGCAGTCGAACGCGATAACTCACCGGAAAATCACTGGACATTCCTGGCTGAATAATCATGACTGAATAGTAAGGCTGTGAGTTGCAATTATCACAATTGACTGCATAGGGCGAGCTCGCAGAAGTGCATCCTGAACAAATCAGAAGACTCGCAATCAATAATGAAAGATAATTTAAACGCAACATATCCTTAGCCTAAAACTTCGACACTGCTTCATTTGAATACTTCAATACCAACAAACGTTTTGACACCGCACTGCTTAATATGGCGCGCTTGTGTGGATTCCTATATTCCCTTTACGGCTCAAAATTGCGATTGATGAGGATTTAGTGAAATGAATTTTCAGAAGTCACCGATTTAATGGCAAAGCATTTTTTATTTGGCAAGGTTCCGCCTGCGCTGATTGCCCTGATCGTCCAAGGCTGCGCTTTTGTTCTGGCGGCTGCCTTATGTTGGCTTGCGATACAACTAGACTTTCATTTCCCAGGCTTTTTACCCAGTGCCTTTCCAAATCTGGCAGTTCTTTTAATAGCGCAAGGAATAATTGCCTATTTTTTAAGCATTACCTTTCGAATGGCCCATTGGTGGCGCTATATTCACCTGCTTTTTCCCTTGGCTATTTGGGTTGCGCTGGCACTAGATATTCCGACTGGCTACTTTTTGCTCGGCTTTCTGCTCACCGCAGCCCTTTTTTGGTCGGTTTTTATTACTCAAGTACCCTTTTACCCCTCCAAGCCCGAGGTTTGGAATGCCATTTCTAAGCTTTTGCCGGGTAAAAAGCTCAGAATTTTGGAAATTGGCAGCGGCCTAGGTAATTTCGCAATTCGTATGGCCCAGCTACGGCCAGAATCTTGTGTTGAGGGCATTGAAATAGCCCCTTTACCCTGGATGATGAGCGTTATTCAGTCCAAATTCCTCAGATCACCGGCTCGCTTTCGTCTTGGTAACTATGAAAAGATTAATTTTGCCAACTATGATCTGATTTTTGCCTACCTTTCGCCAGCCGCTATGCCCGATTTATGGCAAAAAGCCCTTCTAGAGATGGGTGGTGAAAGCCTCTTACTGAGTCATGAATTCCCCGTGCCCAATATTCAAGAATCCCAAAAATTGATCTTTAGCTCAGATCAACGGGAGTGCTACGTCTACAAAATGAGCCAATATCGCCCCGCTTAACGGGAAGACAGGCACCATAATCTTGCTTTATTCAGGCAATTAAATGTCGTAATTACAGGTATTCTTCTGTTATTCAGGCAAAAAGGGGCTTCTTGTGTTTGTCATCATTGGTTATGTAGTCGTTATTTTCTCAGTCTTCGGCGGATTTATGATGGCCGGCGGTCACCTTGCGGCTCTACTTCAACCGATCGAGTTATTGATGATTGGTGGCGCTGCATTTGGTGCCTTTTTAGTCGGTAATGACATGAAGACCATTAAAGCAACGGTTGCAGCCCTACCGACTGTGCTGGCTCCATCTAGTTATAGCAAAGCCCTCTATTTAGATTTGCTAGCCATGATGTTTGAGTTTTTGACCAAGATTCGTAAAGACGGCATGATGGCCATCGAAAAAGATGTTGAAAATCCTGAGAACAGTGCGATCTTCACCAAGTATCCAAAGATTATGAAAGACCATCACTTGATGGACTTTCTATGCGATTACTTACGCATGATGCTCTCCGGCAATATGGAGCCATTCCAAATTGAAAATTTGATGGATATCGATATCGAGACTCACCACAATGAAGGTCATGCAGTCTGTCATGCGATTGCAAAAATGGCTGACGGTATGCCAGCGTTTGGTATTGTTGCTGCGGTGATGGGCGTGGTTCACACCATGTCATCTGTTGGTCAAGTATCCAACAATGAACTGGGCGTCATGATTGCACACGCTCTCGTGGGAACCTTCTTGGGTATTTTGCTTTGCTATGGCTTCGTGGGCCCACTCTCTACCATCCTTGAGCAAAAACTTAACGAATCCACCAAGATGCTCCAAACCGCTAAGATCATTTTGCTGGCGAGCCTAAATGGTTACGCGCCGACAATTGCCGTGGAGTTTGGACGTAAGGTATTAAATTCAACTGAGCGTCCTGAGTTTCTTGAACTCGAAGAATATATTAAGGGCGCCAAAACGCGTTAATCCATGGCTACTAAAGAAGAAAAGCCGCTCATTGTTGTTAAACGCGTTAAAAAAGTTGCTGGCGGACATCACGGAGGTGCATGGAAGATTGCGTACGCAGACTTCGTAACGGCCATGATGGCCTTCTTCCTATTGATGTGGCTACTAGCTTCAGTCTCTAAAGAAGATTTAAAAGGTATCTCTGAATACTTTAAGATGCCAATTGAAAAAATTGTCTCCACCGGCCCTAGCACTACAGGAGCAAGCGGCATTTTTGTTGGCGGCGGTAAAGATCTCACACGTAAAGATGGTGAAGTTTCTAAAGCGGATGACAACAGCGATAAATCTCCGCAAAAAATGCTGGATGAAGAAGGTCTTAAGCAACTGAAGACCAAAGTTGAATCTGTCATTCAAGATAATCCTCAACTTAAAAGCTATAAACAACAAGTATTAATTGACATTACTGACGATGGTTTGCGAATTCAGATTGTAGATAACCTCAAGAGACCGATGTTTGCATTATCCGATGATGAGCTCCAGTCTTATGCACGCGATATTATGAAGGCCATTGGCAAGTCATTGAATGGTGTTGAAAATAAACTCACCCTATCTGGCCATACCGATGCACACCCTTTCCCTAATAAAGAAAAGTCTTATAGCAACTGGGAATTATCTGCAGACCGCGCCAATGCTGCGAGACGAGAGTTAGTGAATGGCGGCATGGATGAAACCAAACTATTGCAGGTTATCGGTCTATCTTCTGCTGTTTTATACGATAAGGCAGACCCATTAAACCCCATTAATCGCCGCATCTCGATTATTGTGATGAACAAAAAAGCTCAAGAACGCATTGAGAAAAATATGTCTATTGAGGCAGGTAATGCCGAATCAGTTCAAAAAGGCATTCAAGCAGGGGCTCCTGATGCAAAGGCAGCCGCAGTTAAGGCAACAGACACTAAGCCTGATGTTAAGCCCGCCGCTAAGCCGTAATGCTGAGCCCTAATCAGTGATACCTATCGCCTCTACTCTATACACTATTAAAAGCATTTACCCTTTCGCCTATTTGTAATAATGTAGATCATGATGACACTAAAGACCGGTCTCCCTAAGCTCCCTTACTTGCCAGTCAAAGTTGGCTTAATCGGCATGTTATTGACCGCGCTCTTGATGGCGGGTCTGCTTTTGCTCAATACCCAAAGCTGGGCACCGGAGTTCAAAATCTCTGGTAAGTCTGCAAGCTCTACTTCCGCTAAAAACACAACTCCTGACTCACCAAAAGATGAGGCTCCGGCACCTGTCGATTTAAATAAGCTCAAAGAGTTAATTGCACAAAATCGCATCTTTTTAAATACTGCTTATGCAGAAAAAAAAGCACCTGATCCTGTCTCAGAAGAAGTGCGCAATTTAGCGGACCGTGTTACTCAAGATCTCGCCGATATGAATGCTATTTGGCAATCTTATTTAGCGAGTCCTTTAAGCGCTGAAGAAAAAACATTAGCAACACAATTTACAAGCGATTTTGACAAACTGGTTAACCAATCGATCAAGCCGACTGTGGACCTTTTGCAAGTGAACTACTTATCGCAAGCCAGCGCCCTGCTCGCCCGCACCCAAGGCATGCAAACACAAGTGATGGCTGATGTAGATGCGCTCATCAAAGCCCAAGCGAGTACAAAACTCATTGCCTTACAAAAGAAAAGTGTGACAGAAGTTGCGCCTGCAGCACCTTCAGTTCCAGTAGTTGAAATAACAAATACGTCAAGTGAAGCCTCTTCAGTTAAGTCAAATGTGCCATCCTCTGTTAATGGCATGCCTACTGATAAGTTGATGATCATTACTGTTGGCATGCTGATCATGCTCAGCTTGGCACTCCTGATCTCAAGAACTCTGAAACACAGCTTAGGCGCTAGTCCTGAAGAATTAACTAAAGCTGCAGGCTATATCGCTAGTGGTCAATTGGATTACCGCATTACATTGAGCGCAGGTGACCATAGCAGTGCGATGGCAGCCATTAAAGCGATTCAGGGTGAATGGAAGCAGTTCATGCTCGATACCAGCATTTTGAATGCCGCCATGCAAGATGGAAAGTTATTGGGTCGCCGAGATGCTGATCAGCATCGTGGTGCTTTTTATGAATTCGCGCAAGAACTCAATACGACTATTGACCTGGCAATGCAAAAGGGTCAAGTCTCTGAGTCTGCGCAACGTAGTGTGCAACAAGCTCTCCAAAAAGCCTTAACACAAGCTCAAGCTATTCCCGCAGCGCTACAAAATCATGATTTGAGTAAACGTCTTGCGGTTGATAGCGAACTGGAAGAAGTTAATTTACTCAATAAAACCATGAATCAACTCCTAGATAAGATAGAAGAGCTCAGTAGCTTTGCTAAAGGTCAAGGGGTTGAGATTCAAAAGTTGGCTAAAGAGTTAACGCTTTACCATACAAGCCTCATCAAGGGCGCCGAAGAGCAAGCTCAGGTCTTGCAAAGCTCTAATCTCAAGATGCAAAGCTTGGGTGATAGCACAAAACAAAACGCTGAAAACGCCAAACAGGCTCGTCTCATGGCAGTTTCTACCTCTGAGATGGCGAATACCCTCACTGCTGAAGTAGCTCAGTCAGGAATTCCTGCTGAAAAAATGGATAGTATTCATAAGGTGGTCGAGCGTATTGCTAGCTCCACACAATATGTCGCCGATATGAGCGCCAACATCACGACCGCCTCTTTAGATCAGAGCTTGAACCTCTATGAAGTGAACAGCGCCGTATCTCAGGTAGAAAAAATTGCCCAGAAAAATGTAGAAACCATGAAAGATACGGTCCATAGTGGCGAGGCGCTCTTGCAACACGCCAACACCCTAGCCCAAACTTTTGGTCAATTAACGGTTTCAGAGCCTCAAAATGCCCCTTTGAATAACGTTTCGCCTGATACTCCAAAGAGTCCAGAAGCTGAAATTCCCCCAGCAAACCCAGCTGAAAAAGACCCTGACTGGAAGCTGTTTTAAGCCCAAATTTGGGTAAGTTTTTTACCCAAAAATCTGACTAAAACCGGTGTTTTTAGCTATCTATTGCTAATAATCCCAGTTTTAGAAGCTTGAATTAAGGGGGGTTCACCCTCCTTTTCCAGCAATTCATTTACACCCCGCTCGCTGAAAATCATTTATCAGCAAATTAATCCTTTTTAAGGTGTAGCGGTGGCAGAAGAAAGCGATTTAGAAAAATCAGAACAGGCCTCGTCGACGCGACTAGAAAAAGCGTACGAAGAGGGTGACGTTCCTCGCTCAAGGGAATTGGCGACTTGCGTCTTGCTGTTTACTGCCGGACTATCTATCTGGGGCTTAGGGTCGCACCTAAACGCCTCCCTTAAAGATCTCTTAAGTAGTGGTCTGACCTTTGATAGCAGACTAGCGTTTAACAATGAAGCAGGTCTTGGGCGCTTATCTGATCAAATCATCGACCTATTGATTGCCTTTGCTCCATTAGGCTTTGCTTTAACCATTGCCGCTTTAGCAGCGCCAGTATTGGTGGGCGGCTGGAACTTCAGTACCAACTTATTGGTTCCTAACTTTGAAAGACTGGATCCCATCAAAGGTATGGGCAATCTCTTTTCAAAAAATTCTTTAGTAGAACTGTTTAAATCTATCGCCAAGGCAACGCTCATTGGCATAGTGGCCTATTACGTTATTGCTGCTGATTTTGCAGAGCTGATCACCCTCTCACTCATTCCAGTAGAGGTCGGTTTAGCAAAGACCGGTTTATTTCTGGTGCAGTCATTTATTTTTATTGTGGGTGCTTTGGTAGCCATTGCTTTGGTCGACGTGCCATATCAGCTATATAGCTACGCTGAGAAACACAAGATGAGCCGTCAAGAATTAAAACAAGAATCTAAAGAAGGTAACGGTAACCCCGAAATCAAAGCCAAGATTCGTCAACAACAAAGAGAGATGTCACGCCGCCGCATGATGTCCAATGTGCAAAAAGCAGATGTGATTATCACCAACCCTACGCACTACTCGGTTGCCATTCAATATAAAGAAGGTGATATGCGAGCACCAATGCTGTTAGCAAAGGGTACGGATACCTTAGCGCTACGGATTCGGGAGATTGCCAAAGAACATGAAATTTTGATCCTGGAATCACCTAAGCTTGCGCGTGCGATTTACGCTAATACGGAGCTTGATGCAGAAATTCCAGAATCCTTATACCTCGCGGTTGCTGAGATTTTGGCCTTTGTATTCCAGGTCAAGAACTTCAATGGTCGCAGCGGTGCTTACCCAACTCAACCGCACAACATTGTTGTGCCCGATGAATTAGATCCTTTATCTAGCAGTAAGCAACTTGAGCTTGCATCATGAACTTCACACAATTTTTAGACTCTCTTAAGAGCCTCAACAGCAAGACGGTTGCAGGTCCTATCATCATTGTGTTGTTGCTAGCCATGATGATTTTGCCGATACCGGCAATTGGCTTAGATCTCTTATTCACCTTCAATATTGCCTTGTCTATTTTGGTATTGATGATTGGCCTACAAACTTCCAAGCCTTTGGATTTTTTAGCCTTTCCAACAGTACTCTTAATCACCACCATGTTACGCCTGAGCTTGAACGTGGCTTCTACCCGCTTAGTATTAACGGAAGGTCATACCGGTCCTGCAGCGGCTGGTAAGGTGATCGAAGCTTTTGGCCACTTCCTAATTGGTGGTAATTACGCCGTTGGTATTGTGGTCTTCATTATTTTGACCATCATTAACTTTACGGTGGTTACCAAAGGTGCTGGTCGTATTGCTGAAGTGGGTGCTCGTTTTACTTTAGATGCAATGCCAGGTAAGCAAATGGCGATTGATGCTGATCTCAATGCAGGCTTAATTGGCCAAGATGAAGCCCGCAGTCGCCGCGCTGAAATTGGTCAAGAAGCAGAGTTTTATGGTGCTATGGATGGTGCCTCTAAATATGTGCGTGGTGATGCGATTGCGGGCATCCTCGTCATCGTCATTAATATTTTGGGCGGCCTGATTGTCGGCATGCTCCAGCATGATTTGAGCTTTAGTGATGCGGTAAAAAATTACACTCTGCTAGCCATTGGTGATGGCTTAGTCGCGCAAATTCCATCGCTCATTATTTCTGTTGCTGCTGGTATTGTGGTATCGCGTGTAGCCAATAATCAAGATATTGGTACGCAGTTGACCAAGCAACTCTTTACTAATCCCAAGGTTCTCAATATCACTGCCATCATTATTGGCGGCATGGGTCTCATTCCTGGTATGCCCAATTTGGCATTCCTATTGCTTGCAGCCACCCTTGGCGGTATTGCTTACTCATTGAAAAGTCAAACCAAAAAACTGCTGGAGTCAGAGACAAAAGCCAGCGAAGAAGTGGCGCAAGAGTCTATCGATGCGACTTGGGATGATGTTATGCCAGTTGATGCTTTGGGTCTTGAAGTCGGCTTTCGCTTAGTGCCGCTAGTCGATGCACGCCATGGTGGCGATTTGATTAAACGGATCAAGGCCTTGCGTAAAAAGTTTGCTCAAGATGTGGGTTTCTTAACCCCGCCTGTGCATATTTGTGACAACCTAGATCTCAAGCCTTCCGCCTATGTCATCAAACTCAAGGGCGTTGAAATTGCTAAAGGCGAATCTCACTACGGTCAGTTCTTAGCGATCAACCCTGGCAATGTCACCGGTGAATTACCTGGTCCCGTCACTTCAGACCCTGCTTTCGATTTACCAGCTACTTGGATTGATCACTCACTACGCGAAGAAGCACAAAGTAAAGGCTATACCGTTGTAGACGCCAGCACCGTAATTGCTACTCACCTAAATCATGTGGTGGGCATGCATGCTTCAGAGCTATTAGGTCATCAAGAGGTTCAACAATTAGTGACCTTACTCGGCAAAGAGTCGCCTAAATTGGTTGAAGACCTGATTCCAAAATTACTCACCATCTCAGTAGTGCAAAAAGTACTGCAAAACCTCTTGGCTGAAGGTGTCACGATCCGCGATATGCGCACCATTATGGAAACGCTGATTGAATACGCACCCCACACTCAAGATCCCGCTGATCTGACTGCCAAAGTCAGAGTGAAATTGGGTCGCGCGATTACGCAGCAACTCTTCCCTAACAGTAATGAGATGTCAGTGATTTCATTAGAGAACAATCTTGAGCGTTTATTGATGCAAGCAGTCACGGGTTCTGGTGACAATAGCTCGATTGAGCCAGGTATTGCCAAAACCCTTGCCAATGAGGCGAATGAAGCTGCCAAAGAGCAAGAGAGAAACGGACATTCTCCGGTATTGCTCGTTGCTTCACCCTTACGCGCTACCTTAGCCAAATTTTTGAAGAGAGTCACGCCTAACTTACGTGTGCTGTCTCATGAAGAATTACCTGATTCTAAAACTATCCGTGTTGCCAACTTAATTGGAGGTTCAGTATGACCATGAAAAAATTTCTAGCCAAAACGACTCGTCAGGCTTTGATGCAAGTCAAAGAAGAGCTTGGTGAAGATGCTACCATTATTTCTAATCGTTCGATTAACGGCTGGACCGAAATTTTGGCACGCAGTGAATCGATCACCCTTCCAGGCTCCAAGCTACTCGACAGCGTCAGCAGTGCTAAGGAAAAGGCAGAAAAAGCCTTGCAAGCTAAAAAGGTACAAGAGACCGTTGATTTACTTAATGGTAGATCTACCTCTAAGGTGACCCCCCCTCCTGTGGAGTTGACTACTTCTCATGAAGAAGTCATGGCACCTAAAGAGCAGTCTGTAGAGATCATCAACCATCCACAAATTCAAGGGATGCTCAAAGAGATGCGCGAGATGCGCAACCAGTTTCAGGCACAGTTAGAAACCCTCTCTAATAGCACCCTCGAGTTCAGCCCAAATAAGCGTGATTTGATGAGCCAGTTTTTATCTGCTGGCTTTAATTTAGATTTAGCTAAACGGGTGATTAGCAAACTACCGTCTGATTTTTCAGCTAAAGAAGCTAAACCTTGGGCAATGAACTTGCTCGCCAAGAATATGCAAGTCCTAGAAAATGAAGCGGAGATCATGAATCAACATGGTATCTATGCTTTGCTTGGGCCTACTGGCGTTGGTAAGACCACGACGATCGCCAAAATTGCTTCACGCTTTGTCCTCAAACATGGCAACCAAGACATTGCCTTAGTGAGCACCGACACCTACCGTATTGGTGGCCATGAGCAATTACGCATTTATGGCAAGATTTTGGGTGTAGAAGTGTTTGCCGCTAAAGATGCCCAAGAATTGCAACAAACTTTAGAGAAGTTGCAAGACAAGAAACTCATTCTGATCGATATGGCAGGTTTGAGCCAAAAGGATAAGATGGTTAGCAGTCAGCTCGATATGCTCTGCGAGGCATCACGCGATATCAAAAAAATCATTTGCTTAAATGCCAGCGGTACCTTAGATACCCTCAATAATGTTAGTAAGGCGTTTGCTGGCAGAGGTTTAGATGGTTGCATCATCACTAAGGCAGATGAAGCCATTGGCTTGGGAAGTGTGATCAATGTCATCTTGCAAAACAAGCTCAAAGTACTCTATCTCACTAATGGTCAGCGCGTTCCAGAAGACATTTCTCTGGTAGATAAAATCGCTTTGATTGAAGAAGCCTTCAAACAAGAAGACTCCAGCGATCACCTCTCGATTGTCAGACCAGAAGACTTGCCCGCTTTTTTCAGCAAATCTAGCGTAATGACATTAGGGCAAGCACAATATGCTTAATCCACGCGATCAAGCAGAGGGCCTCAGACGAATTTTGATGCCCACCAAGGCTTGTGCTATCAAAAGCTTGGGTGCGAGGCTAGCTCAAGGTAAAGGTTACCTATTGCCCGATTTGGTCAAGGAAATCGATAGGAGCAATATCCACTTTATCGATATGAGTCTGGATCACACCCAAGAGCTGCCCCTAGCCCTCTTGAACCAGCATGAAATCGTACTCAAGTTGGCGCAAAGCTCAGAGTCTATTAAGCGTGCCTTTGGGATCATCAAATTATTGGCGAAAAGCCCTGAAAACCGGGTCTTTGGGATCATCGTGAGCGCCCAAAATCCTGAGACTGCGAAGACCGTCTTTCGCAACCTCAAGCATGCCAGTCGGGCTTTTTCACAGATTCAACTAGAGATCATGGGTTTTAGTACACTTAGCAACAGTTGGGTAAGCCCAGTCGTCATGGACTCATCCCCTGTAGTGACACGCATGATTACTAGAGACCCTATTTTTACTACCCAATTTGGTATAGCCCCTACTCAATAAGATCATGTACAAGGCCGACGGAAAAACAGACCAGAAAGAAACTCTGGTCCATCAATACGCCGACCTGGTCAAGAAGATGGCTTATCAGATCAAGGCCAAATTACCGGCTAGTGTGGAAGCAGATGATTTGATCCAAGCGGGCATGATGGGTCTATTAGATGCCGCCGGTAAGTACCAAGATAATCAAGGTGCCCAGTTCAAGACCTATGCGACCCAGCGCATTCATGGGGCGATCATGGATGAACTGCGTAATGCGGACTGGTTGCCTCGCAATGTTCGCAAACAAATGCGCGATGTTGAAAAAGCGATTGCTAGCTTGCAACAAGCCCTTGGCAGAGCTCCTTCAGAAAGCGAAGTTGCCAAAAAGCTCAAGCTTGATATTGCCGATTACTTTCAGATGTTGACTGACTGTAGTGGTCATCAACTCATTTATTTTGAAGATGTCCATAAGGGCGAAGAAGAAGATCACTTCTTAGATCGCTTTATTCAGAATAATAAAAGTGATGTCATTAATGGCTTACTGTCCAAAGACTTTAAAGAAGCCCTGAAGCAGTCGATTGACGCCTTGCCAGAACGAGAAAAAATGTTGATGGGCTTGTATTACGAACAAGAACTCAACTTAAAAGAAATTGGCGCTGTCATGAGCGTCACTGAATCCCGTGTTTCCCAAATGCATAGCCAAGCAGTCGCTCGGATACGCGCAACCTTAAAAGAGAAATTATGGACTGGGCCAGCCTAGGCGGTATTGCACTTGCACTCATTGGTATTTTGATTGGTCAATCGATTGATGGTGGCAGAATTGGATCCCTACTCCAGCCTTCAGCCTTTTTTATTGTGACCTTTGGCACTTTTGGTGCGGTCTTACTGCAAAGTCGCCCCGTTAATTTTCGTAGTGGCATTGCCAAACTCAAATATGTCTTTGTAGAGCCTATTGATCAGCGCACTGCTTTGGCAATGGAAATTTCTCACTGGAGCATGGTAGTCAGAAAAGAAGGTGTCTTAAAGTTAGAAAACTTTATGGTTGAGACGCCCGATCCTTTTGTGAAAAAGATTCTCCGTTTAGCTATTGATGGCGCCCCACCGCAAACCATTAAAGAAATTGGCGCCAATGATATTTATCAATATGAACTACATGAGCGTAATGCGATCAAGATTTGGGATTCTGCGGGTGGTTATGCTCCCACGATTGGTATTTTGGCAGCAGTGATGGGCTTGATCCATGTGATGGAAAACCTATCTGATCCGACATTGCTGGGTAGCGGCATTGCAATCGCCTTCGTATCAACGATTTACGGTGTGGGCTTAGCTAACCTGGTGTTCATTCCGATTGCTAATAAACTCAAAACCCTATTGCAACTTGAGGTCTCAAAATACGAGATGTTAGTTGAGTCCTTAGCATCGATTGCTTATGGCGAACATACCAAGGTGATAGAGGACCGTTTGTCTGGATACCTCCTTTAAAAATCCTCCCTTAAAGCGACGTAAACGCCCAGAAGATCACGAACACCATGATCGCTGGTTGGTATCCTACGCCGATTTCATCACCCTGCTCTTTGCCTTTTTTGTGGTGATGTACGCTAGTTCAAGCATTAATGAGAAAAAGTACGATGCCTTGTCCAATTCACTGATATCGGCTTTTGCGCCAGTACAAACGACTGAGGGTGATAGCAAAATCAATACCAAAATAAAGCCTAGTGGAGAGATCGCAGGGACTCAAACTGAATCAAGCCCTATCTTGATTGACCCCCTGGGTCTCATTAGACTCAAACGTGACATGGCTTTTATCAAGCGGGAGAAGATGAATCGGGTTGAAAAAGACCTGACTACGGCTTTAAAACCGCTGATTGAAGATGGCAAGATTGGCGTCATGCAAACCTCTAAAGGCGTACGCATCGACATCATTGACAGCTACTTATTTAGCCCTGGCTCAGCCAGTGTCACTAGCCCTGCGGCGCTCAATACGCTTGCGCAAATTGCCCCTATTCTGGCTAAAAGTGATCAAGCGATTGATATTGAAGGTCACACTGATAACCAACCCATCAATACCAAAGCCTTCAACTCTAACTGGGAGCTCTCCGCCATCAGGGCGACTACTGTTCTCAATATCTTGAATCAAAAAGGCATTAGTGAGGCACGCTTGAGTGCAACCGGATTTGGCTCATCCAGACCAATAGAGTCCAATGACACTGCGGCGGGTAAAGCAAAAAATAGAAGGGTCTCTATTTTGTTATTAAGTGATTCTGGTCAACAACCAGGCTCAGATATTACGCCTGATAAATTAGCCCAACCAGCGACAGTTCCTCAGACTCAGCCCATGGAAACCAAGAGTCAATAAAATAGTGATGCAAGAATCATTTGTAACTGCAGAAACACACTGACGCTATAATCTCACCCTATGTCATTTCTCGATCTACTCGGCCCCCTCCTCTTTGTCATTTTGATCATCATGGTGATCGGTATTGCTGCTTTTGTGGTCAAGCTGAGTGATGCGATTGATAAGCAAGAAAAAGTAATCAAAACTATATTTAGAATTATTGAGGAAAATCAGGCTGAAGCCCGTAACGCCATTGATGCCTTTGAATCAACCCGTGAAAAAGTGGTCAGTGTCAGCACCCGCGTAGAAAGTGTCGAGTTTGAACTAAAGGGTATGCGGGACAAAATGAAAGAAATGGCGATCAAAAAATAAAGCTGAACTATAAGTTCTTTGCCTTTCTAATTGATCGGCGACTAGCTTAATCAAGAGAAAATTGCTCATTTCAAAAATTGATCTCCGCCAGTCATCATGTACTTACTCGCTGATAGCAAAGCGCTTGATTGAGAGAGAGGCTTAGCTTCTTTGATTCTAGCCATTAAGGTAAATATCGAACCATTTAGCGCGCACCCTCTTGCTTGTCTACAATAAATGGGTCCATGCCCTCTACGATTAATACACCACCCAAGGCTTGTAATACCCTGAGAATATTTTCCAATCTCAGCGTAGGTTTACCCGCCTCCAGTTCAACGATGAACCTTACCCCCACGTTAGCGGCGAGTGCCAATTGTGGTTGAGTCAATTTCAAACGCCTACGAGTTTCACGGATCAGACTACCTAAATCTGTTGAATTTTGAATGGATGTGCTCATAAATATTTCCTGTTCGGGAAATTTTAATCAAATATGCCTATTTTTTTCAACATAATTTCCTGATCGGGAAATTTATAGATTATTTGCTTAAAATATAGGCATATATTCCCGATCGGGAAATATTACTGTATATCACCACTAAGTAATAGTGAATAACTCACCAATTTAATAATGGCCATCAAGATGCAGTTTGTTGAGAGTCTAGCCCTCAATCTTGCGTCTCATGAAGAGGTCATTTCCAGACTCATCCTGAATAACTGCAATGAGCCTGTTCACATCACCAAAATTTGATAGGCAATAAGTAGCCGTCAATTTCTCTGCTGAGGGCTTGTTTTGATGAATCCGTAGTGATTTTCTCTTTGACCAAATGAATCAACATGTCAATCACGAGTGCTCTCACCTCATCTGGGTGCCAAACATTCATACGATCTGTGAATGAGGATAAAAAATTCTTGCCATTCAGACCCCGTAATCCAGGGTGTAAATTTTCTGAGACTTCAATAGTCGTTGCCAGGGATTGCATGGCATTACGGTTACCAGAAAACTGGGTGTTAAAGGTTCTGCATAATCTTTCAATGAGCTCGGATTCGGTTAAAGCAGCCATACAGGGTCCAGTTTTAATAGTTTTGAATACATTACATCTGAATAGTCATGGCATTATGACATCTTCTAAAATGAAGCGGTATCTCAGGACTTTATAGCCCAAATCCCATGAAAACCAGCGCCTCCAAAATCAGGGTAGCCGACAAACGAGCTGCCCGCCTCTTATGCCAGGCTTTTAATGATGCGATGCGCAGTGGGGCTGAATACAAGGCTGCTTTGGTAAAGATGATGGATGGTCAAAAATCGCTGATTCCGGAGCTCAGGTCCCTGGACTCCAAAAGCGTCTTGGCAGCCTCGAATCTGCAAGTCAATGTCATGTTTCCGAATGAGTTTCGTAAAAATGCCATCCAAATGATTACCTTTCTTTTGTATAAGCATATCAACCCCAATCTCGGTGGCGCAGACCGTTTTATATTGGAAGCGTTTATTGATGAGCAGTTGCTGCCACTCAAAGAGTGGGTGCAATGAGAACAACTTACAATAGAAAAACAAGTTTGAATATTTTGTTAAGCGTACATTTACATGGAGATGGATTTTTTTAACTTAGCAGGGCTATTAATTAATTTGACGTAAGCAAATTAAACAATCGTCAATCCTAATTAATTGGAATAATAAAGAATCTTAAAAGCAAATATGACGGCGCATCTTCACTGGCTCATACCGGGTAAATATAACAGCATTTCAGATCTAGAAAACTCAAACCTTGCAAGCGTAAGAATGAGGGCAGCAATTGCTGTGCACTCTATTTTAGGAATAGGCAATAAAGTTACAGTCACATTCGGCGACATCATCCCCCAACAAACCTCTTTATTAATTATTGGAAAAATAGGCGGTGATTGCAGTCAAGTTGGAAGGGACCTATTATGGCTACAGCAGCTAGAAAAACTCAATAAATCTTGTGTAATAGCGCTCGACTATACAGATAATCACTTAGAATTCGAAACGGTAATGGGCCATTTTTACAGGAAAGCATTACGATTCATAAAGATAATAATTACCTCTTCTGATTATTTAGCACTGAAGGTACATTCCACTAATAAAGAAATTTATACAATAGATGATCCAATAGAAATTGAAATTACTACAGCACGGCCACACTGTAGTACTCCGCCTAGAATTTTATGGTTTGGACACTCCACAAATGCAGTATATTTAGTCGATTTTATAAATGACAATCTATGTGAATTTGAAAACCTAGAAATGGATATACTCTCTAATGAGCCTGGATTAACATTAATAAGTAAATCAGTTAGAAATCCTGACCTGTCCTGGGATTTTCAGACCAAAAGCTTTTAGAGATAATGACTCCTTCAACCTAAGGAGCAGGTATGAAGAGAGTACGGTTTTCAGACGAACAGATTGTTCGGATATTGCAAGAGGCAGATCGT
>NZ_JACVPE010000011.1:0-127987 GCF_018882005.1 Polynucleobacter sp. es-GGE-1 | reverse complement strand
GGTACTTCACCAGTCATGATTGAAAAACTAAATGAGTCTTTAGCTACCGCTCTAAAGGACCCGAAAATACGGGAACAACTCATTCAGCAAGGCTTTGAATTTGTCCCGCTTGGCCCTGATCATCTAAAAGGTGAAATCATTTGTACGATGCCACCCTCAATACCTAATGGGCTAAAGAGGAAGAAGCCGAGAGTAACAAATCCCATATGTGCAACTGATGAATAAGCAACTAGCTTTTTCATATCTTTTTGAACTAAGGCTACTGCGCCGACATAAATCACAGCTACCAAGGAGAGGAATATCACAAAGGGGCCAAGATATTGACTTGCATCTGGCGCTATTGGCAGCGAGAAACGAAGGAAGCCGTAAGCCCCGAGTTTCAGCATAATTGCAGCCAACACTACAGAACCACCCGTAGGTGCCTCCACGTGAACGTCTGGTAACCAGGTATGTAGTGGCCACATGGGTACTTTCACTGCAAAGGCCATGAAGAATGCAAAGAACAGTAGGATTTGCTCAACAATATCGAGCCGAGCATTTTGCCAAACCAAAATATCAAAGCTATTGGTGACGTTATAAAGATAAAGCATGGCTACTAAGGTCAATAAGGAGCCAAGCAAGGTATACAAGAAAAACTTGAAGGCCGCATAGATCCGGTTTTGACCACCCCACACACCAATGATGATATACATCGGAATCAAGGTTGCTTCAAAAAAGACATAAAACAATAAAGCATCAAGCGCACAGAAAACACCAATCATCAATCCCGATAGGATCATGAACGAAGCCATGTACTGTGAAACCTTAGTATCAATGACCTCCCAAGCGGCGATCACGACAAAAATATTGATGAAGGCAGTCAGTACAATGAACCAAACGGAAATACCATCGATACCAAGGAAATAATTAATATCGTAGCGCGGAATCCAGCTGATCTTCTCTATAAACTGAATCCCTGGATTGGCAATATCAAAATTAATAATCAAGGGAAGAGTTGCAATAAATCCAACAATAGAGCCGATGAGAGCTAACCACCGCACTCCAGCAGACGGCTTCTCAGACCCATAAAACAAAATAATGAGTCCAAAAACAATTGGGGTCCAAATGGCGTAAGAAAGAATCATAGTGGCTACTTAAGTAACAAAGGCCTATCGAACAAAAGGCAGGTAAGCATACAAAACCCAAGCTAGTAATACCGCAAGGCCTGCAATCATTGCAAACGCATAGTGGTAAACATAACCGGATTGCAAATGACGAATCACGCCAGCAAAGCGTCCTACTGTATAGGCGCTGCCGTTCACAAAAAATCCATCTATAACCTTTTGATCGCCGCGATGCCACAAGACACTACCAATCCAAATCAGACCTTTAGCAAATACAGCTTGGTTCAAATCATCTAAATAGTATTTGTTATCAAATAATTTTTTGAGTGGAGCAAATATTTGCGCAACAACTGCAGGCAACTTCGGAGCCCAGAGATAACCAATGGCAGCCGTTAAAACGCCAAGCACTACTAGACCTAATACAGGAGAAGTAAATGCATGTATTGCCATGGCGATTGGGCCATGGAATTCATCTTCAAGTTCTTTCATTACTGGGTGACGAGCCAAATCAATGAAGATGGAATCGCCAAAAAAAGTGCCAAACAATAATGGGCTAATAGTGTAGAAACCAATAATCACCGATGGAATAGCCAAAAGAATCAAAGGCAAGGTCACTACTAAAGGAGATTCATGCGGCTTCTCACCTGGGGATAATCCGTGGTGAGCGTGATCATCACCCTGCTCTGCATGATCGTGATGGTGATCATGTGAATCGGCATGACCCCAACGTGCTTTGCCATGGAAAACCCAGAAATACAAACGGAAGGAATATAAAGCCGTGACAAATACACTTGCCATAACTGCAAAGTAAGCAAATCCTGAACCAGGAATATGGCTTGCAGCAACCGCTTCAATGATGGAATCTTTAGAGTAGAAACCAGAGAAGAATGGTGTGCCGATTAAAGCCAAATTACCCAATAACATCATCAGGCAAGTAACGGGCATATATTTCCAAAGACCGCCCATCTTGCGCATATCTTGCTCATGGTGCATGCCCAAGATGACGCTACCAGCAGCAAGGAACAACAGGGCCTTAAAAAAAGCATGTGTCATTAAGTGGAAGATAGCAACTGGATATGCAGATACGCCCAAAGCTACCGTCATGTAACCCAATTGCGACAATGTGGAATACGCCACAACGCGCTTGATATCGTTTTGCACAATCCCCAAGAAACCCATAAAAAGCGCGGTAATAGAGCCGATAACCAAAATGAAGCTCAAGGCAACATCGGAGAGCTCAAATAATGGTGACATGCGTGAGACCATGAAGATGCCAGCAGTTACCATGGTTGCAGCATGAATCAAAGCAGAAATTGGGGTTGGGCCTTCCATGGAGTCAGGCAACCAAACATGCAATGGGAACTGGGCTGATTTACCCATAGCGCCGATGAATAAGCAAATACAAGCAACCGTTAGCAGATTCCAGCCGGTACCAGGCAATGTTTGCGCAGCTAAGGCAGTATTTTGCGCGAAGATCACGTCATATTGCATTGAGCCCGTGCTCGCTAGTAATAGTCCAATGCCGAGAATGAAGCCAAAGTCGCCTACGCGATTCACCAAGAAAGCCTTCATGTTGGCAAATACCGCTGATTGACGCTCAAAATAGAAGCCAATTAAAAGATAAGACACAACACCTACGGCCTCCCAACCAAAGAAGAGTTGCAAGAGGTTATTACTCATTACCAACATCAACATGGCAAAAGTAAACAGGGAAATATAAGAAAAGAAGCGGTTGTAGCCCTCTTCGCCTTGCATATAGCCAATGGTGTAGATATGGACCATTAAGGACACAAAGGTCACCACGCACATCATGGTTGCTGTCAAAGGATCGATTAGAAAGCCAATATCTAAATTGAGTTCACCTAATTGCATCCAGCGATAGACGGTGCCGTTGAAGTAGAAACCATCCATGACTTGCGACAAAACATTACATGACAGAATGAAAGCAATCGTTACGCCTAAGATAGTGACGAACTGACTTGCGCCGTGACCAATGCGATTACCGCCTAACTTGGTGCCAAAGAAGCCGGCAATGATTGAACCCACTAAAGGAGCCAATGGAATTGCGCAGAGAACGGGAATATTTAGGGTCAATTGCATGACTAGCCTTTGAGGTGGTCAAGGTCTTCGGCATTAATGGTGTCAACCTTACGGAAGAGCACAACCAGAATTGCCAAACCGATAGCCGCTTCAGCAGCTGCTACAGTCAGAATAAAGAATACGAATACTTGACCTGCCATATCACCCAAATAGTGTGAGAAGGCAACAAAATTCATGTTGACCGCAAGCAACATCAATTCAATAGCCATTAACAGCACGATCACGTTCTTGCGGTTCAGGAAGATTCCGATAACACTAGTTGCGAATAAGATCGCACCAAGTACCAAGTAGTGCGCTAGAGTGATATTCATTACTTCTCTCCTCTAACGTCTTGTTTTGCTGCCATGTCTGAACCCATTTTGACAATGCGCATGCGATCTGCAGCAACCACATTCACTTGCTCATGAATATTTTGCGACTTGGAGTCTTTACGATTACGGAGAGTCAAGGCAACTGCCGCAATAATGGCTACCAACAAGATCACACCGGCAACTTCGAAGGCGTAGACATAGTCACCAAAGATCAGCATACCCAATGCTTGGGTATTATTGGCCATGACTTCTTCAGGCATTGGCTGCACAGGTGCATTGGTGCCAATGAAGCTGCGAATAATGACGATAGATAACTCAAGCACAATCACTGCACCCATTAAGAAAGCGACCGGCAGGTATTTCTTAAAGTCACGGCGTAAATGCTCCAGATCAAGGTCAAGCATCATCACTACGAACAGGAACAAAACCATCACGGCCCCGACATAAACCAAGATCAAAGCCAAGCTTAAGAATTCAGCTTTGAGCAACATCCAAAGACCAGAAGCACAGAAGAAGGCCAATACTAAAAACAGAGCGGCATGCACTGGGTTACGCGCTGTAATCACGCGCAATGCAGAAATAACCAATAGGCCTGCAAAGCCATAGAAGAAAACAGCAAATAAAGTGGAGGGATCGAATGTCATAGTGATAGGTGCTCGATTCGATTAGCGATAGGGTGCGTCAATAGCGCGGTTAGCGGCAATGTCTTTTTCATACTTATCACCTACAGCCAAGAGCATTTCTTTCGTGAAATACAGATCACCCCGTTTGTCACCAAAATATTCAAAAATATTGGTTTCGACAATGGCGTCTACAGGGCAAGCCTCCTCACAAAAGCCGCAGAAAATACATTTCGTTAAATCAATGTCATAACGAGAAGTACGACGGGTACCGTCATCACGCTCTGCTGTCTCAATAGTGATGGCGTATGCTGGGCATACTGCTTCACAGAGTTTGCAACCAATACAACGCTCTTCTCCATTTTCATAACGACGCAATGCATGCAAGCCACGAAAACGCGGTGATAAAGGCGTCTTTTCTTCAGGGTATTGAATAGTAATTTTGGGCTTAAAGAGATAACGACCAGTAATTGACATGCCAGTCAAGATGTCTTTGAGCATCAAGCTATCAAGGAATTGGGAAATTTTCTTAAACATGATTGATCAACTTATTTCCAAATATTCCATGGGGATACAACCCACGCGCCGATAACAACCACCCAAAATACTGAGATGGGAATAAAGATCTTCCAGCCCAAACGCATAATCTGGTCATAACGATAGCGAGGTAATGTCGCACGCAACCAAATAACGCAAGACAGCAAGAAGAAAGTTTTGCCGAACAACCAGAAGAATCCTGGGATATCACGCAAGATAGGCAAATCAACGATTGGCAACCAACCACCTAAGAACATGATGGATGCTACTGCTGCAATCAAAATCATATTGGCATATTCAGCCAAGAAGAACATGGCAAATGACATACCGGAATACTCAACCATATGTCCAGCAACGATCTCAGACTCCCCTTCAACCACGTCAAAGGGATGACGATTCGTTTCAGCAACGCCAGAGATAAAGTAGATCAAGAACATGGGCAACAATGGCAACCAGTTCCAAGAGAGAAAATTCAAGCCTAGGCTCGCAAAATAGCCCTGCTCTTGCGAAGCTACGATAGTGCTCAAGTTCAAAGAGCCTGAAGTTAGCAATACTGTCACTAGGGCAAAGCCCATGGCGATTTCATATGAAATCATTTGCGCAGATGCGCGCATGGCACCAAGGAATGGATACTTGGAGTTTGAAGACCAACCAGCCAGAATCACACCATAAACACCAATTGATGAAATTGCCATGATGTAAAGCAAGCCAGCATTGACATCGGCTAAGACCATCTTTGCTTGAAATGGAATCACTGCCCAGGCAGCAAACGCCGGCATGATCACCATAATTGGCGCAATGAAATACAGCACCTTACTAGCTTGTGCAGGAGCAATAATCTCCTTCATCAAAAGTTTTAATGCGTCAGCGATTGGCTGTAACAAACCTAAAGGTCCAACCCGGTTAGGTCCAATACGAATATGCATCCAACCAATTAACTTACGTTCCCAAAGCGTCAAGTAAGCGACGCAAGCAAACATGGGCAAAACGATAATCACAATTCGGACCAAGGCCCAAAGGAGTGGCCACAAGGAACCAAAAATAGCTTCCCCTTGGGTGGTAATAAGGTTCAAGAAATCACCCATCTTGCCCCCCTTATACCTTGCTGACCGCAACAGGACCGAACATAGACCCTAATCGTGTACTCGCCACGGTACCTGCAGAAATTCTGACGGCACCAGGGGCTAAATTCAATTCTAGAGTCGCTGGCAAATCAATGGATTGGCTACCCTGAGTGACACGAACAACATCCCCCTCTTTCAGACTAAATTCTGAGAAGAGTGCTTGCCCTAAACCAACTTGATTGGCACGTTTTGCATCACGGGTTAATTGCAGTGCAGATGAACGACGAACAATTTGATCGCCAGTATAGATATTGATATCTGTTACACGCTCAAGACCATTGGATGGTGCTAAGCTGCCATTAACTACTGTATTGATAGTAGTTTGATTGCTCAAACGGGTGCAATAGTGATCACCTAATGCCTCTCCTAAAACTTCCTCTGGCAAATTAAAGAGGAAGCCATCTAAATTCAAGAGACCGCCAAGTACACGCAAGACCTTCCATGCTGGACGGGAGTCACCTAAAGGTTTAACAGATGGTTGAACTGTCTGAGCTCTACCTTCCGCATTAACAAATGTAGAAACGGTCTCTGTATATGGAGTAATTGGCAGAATGACATCGGCTACTTCTAATAAGTCTGCTGATCTATAGGCAGTCATGGCAATCACAGTATTGGCTTTAGCCAAAGCTGCTCTAGCCTGTTCAGGATAAGGCAAATCAAAGTCCGGCTCGAGATTCATCAAGACCACGGCACGACGATCGCCTGACAATACTGACTCAACACCTGCACCATTGGCGTTAACTAAAGATGCGCCAACCGCATTTCCGCCAACCGGCATGAAACCAAGGGTTGCGCCAGTTTGCTGAGCAATAAATTGTGACAAGACATGCAAATCAGAAGCTTGAGGATGAACAATAGCAGCTGACCCAATCAATACCGCTACCTTAGTGCCAGAGAGCAAGCTGTCAGCAATCTTTTGTGCTTGAGCTGAAACTGAAATATTTGGAGTGCCATCTGGAGCGGTGACTGACTTGGCTTTAGCAACTGCCAAAGCTACTTCACTTAATGTATTTAGCCATGCGCTTGGCGCAGCAGCAATGCCGGTAGCTGAAATGAGCCAATCATCACCACCAGAGTCAATCCGAGATAACTGCAGTCCACGCTTAGATGCTGTGCGCAAACGCGCAGCAAGTACTGGTTGATCTTTTCTTAAGAAGCTGCCAATGACCAAAGCGCGATCAAGTTCGCTTAAGTGAGCAACCGGCATACCCAACCAAGGAGCAGATGCTGCACCATGAATATCAGTCTGACGTAAACGGGTTTCAATTTGATCGGAGCCGAGACCGCGCACAATCTTTTGCAAGAGATGTAATTCTTCTGCGCTGGAGATTGGATGGGCTAATGCGCCAATAGACTGAGCACCACTTTCAGCAGAAATCGTCTTCAAAGAGTGGGTAACGTAATCTAAAGCAGATTGCCAATCGGTTTCTAACCACTGACCACCCTGCTTGACCATGGGTGTAGTGATACGATCTTGGCTATTTAAGCCTTCATAGGAAAAGCGGTCACGGTCGCTAATCCAGCATTCATTAATCGCCTCATTCTCCAAAGCAACGACTCGCATGACTTTGTTAGCTTTGGTTTGCACTGTTGTATTAGCACCCAGACTATCGTGTGGACTCACTGAACGCTTACGACCCAGTTCCCAAGTTCGGGCTTCATAACGGAATGGTTTGCTAGTGAGTGCGCCTACTGGGCACAAATCAATCATGTTTCCAGATAACTCTGAATCTACTGTTTGCCCAAGGAATGTCGAGATCTCAGAATGCTCACCACGGTTAATCATGCCCAATTCCATGACGCCAGCAACTTCTTGCCCAAAGCGCACGCAACGGGTGCAGTGAATACAACGACTCATCTCTTGCATCGAGATCAAGGGGCCAACATTTTTATGAAATACAACCCGCTTCTCTTCGTCATAACGTGAGTTCGATTTACCGTAGCCCACTGCCAAGTCTTGTAATTGGCACTCACCACCTTGATCGCAAATGGGGCAATCGAGTGGGTGGTTAATCAACAAGAACTCCATCACTGAGCGCTGTGCTTCTACTGCCTTTGCAGAATGGGTAAACACCTTCATGCCTTGGGTTACTGGTGTAGCGCAAGCAGGTAATGGTTTTGGTGCTTTCTCAACTTCCACTAAGCACATACGGCAGTTAGCAGCAATGGATAACTTCTTGTGATAGCAAAAATGCGGGACGTAGCTACCCAGCTTGTTCGCAGCGTGCATCACCATCGAACCTTGCGGAACTTCTACTGTCTTACCATCTAATTCGATTTCTACCATGCTCACTTTAAGATGTCCTGTGCTCAATAACTTATAAAGGTTTTACAGAATCTAAGCAGCGCTTATGTTCTACGTGATACGTAAATTCATCCATGTAATGCTTCAACATGCCACGCACTGGCATTGCAGCTGCATCACCCAAAGCGCAAATCGTACGGCCTTGGATGTTGGCAGCAACATCATTTAATAAATCTAAATCTTCGGGGCGACCTTGGCCGTGTTCAATCCGGTGCACAATTCGCCATAGCCATCCGGTACCTTCACGACATGGTGTGCACTGACCACAAGATTCCTCGTGATAAAAATAAGAAAGACGCTCTAAAGCACGAACCATACAACGGGTTTCATTCATCACAATGACAGCACCAGAACCCAGCATAGATCCTGCTTTCGCAATGCTGTCGTAATCCATCGTCAGATCCATCATCTGCATGCCAGGTATTACCGGTGCAGATGATCCACCAGGAATGACAGATTTCAAAGCCTTACCTTCACGCATACCGCCAGCAAGCTTTAAGAGCTCTGCAAATGGTGTGCCCAATGGAATTTCATAGTTACCAGGATGCACTACGTCACCCGATACAGAAAAAATCTTCGTTCCACCGTTATTAGGTTTACCAAGATCCAAATAAGCTTGGCCGCCGATAGCCAAAATGAATGGCACAGCAGCAAATGTTTCGGTGTTGTTAATAGTAGTTGGCTTACCATACAAACCAAAGCTAGCTGGGAATGGTGGCTTAAACCGCGGTTGGCCTTTTTTACCCTCTAAGGATTCAAGCAAAGCGGTTTCTTCACCACAAATATAAGCACCCCAACCTGGCGTGGCATGCAATTGAAATGAGAAATCACTATCTAGAATTTTGTCGCCCAAGTAACCAGCAGCACGCGCCTCTTCTAAAGCCTCTTCGAAACGTGAATACACTTCCCAAATTTCGCCGTGGATATAGTTATAACCTGTTGAAATCCCCATGGTGTATGCACCAATAATCATGCCCTCAATCAAGGCATGTGGGTTGTAACGCATGATGTCACGGTCTTTAAAAGTCCCCGGCTCACCTTCGTCACTATTACAAACTAAATATTTTTGTCCTGGAAATTGACGTGGCATAAAACTCCACTTCAAGCCAGTTGGAAAGCCTGCACCACCACGACCACGCAATGAAGATGCTTTTAATTCAGCAATAATTGCATCAGGGGCAACTTTATCATTAATTAAACGACGTAACTGCTGGTAGCCACCACGACTCTCGTAATCCTTTAAGCGCCAGTTATCACCATTCAATCCTGCAAGGATCAAGGGCTTAATGTGACGATCGTGCAAGCCAGTCATGCTGCTTTCCCTTCTGCACGGAGTTCACTTAAAAGAGCATCAATCTTCTCTTTACTCATCAAACTGCACATGCGCTTGTCATTGACGAGCATGACCGGTGAATCGCCGCAGGCACCCATGCACTCACCCTCTTTTAATGTGAAGGTGCCACAAGTTGTCGTTTCGTTAAAGCCAATACCCAAAGTTTCTTTTAAGTAATTGGCTGAAGTTTCACCATGGCTTAATTGACAAGGCAAATTCGTACAAATCACCAACTTATATTTACCAATAGGCTTAGTGTTGTACATATTGTAAAAAGTGGCCACTTCTTCTACAGCAATCGTCGGCATTTCTAGGATTTGTGCAACGGTAGCAATCACCTCTGGCGAGACCCAGCCGACTTCAGTTTGTGCAGCGATCAAGGAAGCCATCACGGCAGACTGCTTTTGCTCTGGCGGATATTTAGCAACGTTACGGGCAATATCTGCCAGCGTTTTGTCGGATAGTTGAAGGGTTGTTGTCATTAATTCATCCTTGGCACGCTTAATTAGCGGTCAATCTCCCCAAACACAATATCCTGAGTACCAATAATGGTTACAGCATCCGCCAACATGTGACCACGTGACATCTCATCCATCGCTGAAAGATGTACAAATCCTGGGGCACGAATCTTCATACGATATGGCTTATTAGCACCATCAGAAATCAAGTAAATTCCAAACTCACCTTTTGGATGCTCAACCACAGAGTAAGCTTCCCCATAAGGCACATGAATACCTTCAGTAAAGAGTTTGAAATGGTGAATCAATTCTTCCATATTGGTTTTCATGTCCACGCGTTTCGGTGGAGAAACCTTATGGTTATCGCTCATCACGGGACCTGGATTTGCTTTTAACCAAGCTACGCATTGTTTAATGATGCGGTTAGATTGACGCATCTCTTCCATACGCACTAAATAACGATCGTATGAATCGCCATTAACGCCCACTGGGATATCAAAATAAAGGCGGTCATACACTTCATATGGCTGCTTTTTACGCAAGTCCCACTCAATACCCGAACCACGCAACATTGGGCCAGTAAAGCCCAGTTGCAATGCACGCTCAGGAGTGACAACACCAATATTCACTAAACGCTGTTTCCAAATGCGGTTGTCAGTTAATAGATTGCAATACTCATCTACATTGGCATCAAAGCCGCTAGCAAATTGCTCAATAAAGTCAAGCAAGGTGCCGCTACGGTTTTCATTCAAGCGTTTTACAGCAGATGTGCTCCGAATCTTAGACTTATCGTATTGAGCCATTTGATCTGGCAAATCGCGATATACGCCACCCGGACGATAGTAAGCAGCATGCATACGAGCACCAGATACCGCTTCGTACATATCGAAAATATCTTCGCGATCACGGAAGGCATACAAGAATACCGCCATTGCACCAACGTCTAAACCATGACAGCCGATCCAAAGTAAGTGATTTAGCAGACGGGTTAACTCGTCATACATGACACGAATGTATTGCGCACGTAATGGAACGTCTACTTGCAATAACTTCTCAATGGCTAATACATAGGCATGCTCATTGGCCATCATGGACACATAGTCCAAACGATCCATATAAGGAACATTCTGAATCCAAGTACGAGTCTCTGCTAATTTCTCAGTTGCACGATGCAATAGACCGATATGCGGATCAGCACGCTGAATCACTTCACCATCTAACTCAAGCACTAAACGCAATACGCCATGCGCCGCAGGATGTTGAGGACCAAAATTGAGGGTGTAATTCTTAATTTGTGCCATGGCTTAAACCGGGCCTCCGTACTGTTCTTCGCGAACGATCCGGGGAGTAATTTCACGCGCTTCAATCGTGACTGGCTGATAAACAACTCGCTTTAACTCTGGGTCATAGCGCATTTCTACATTGCCACTGATTGGGAAGTCTTTTCTAAATGGATGGCCAATAAAGCCATAGTCAGTCAAGATGCGGCGCAAGTCTTCATGACCTTCAAAGATAATGCCGTAGAGATCGAATGCTTCGCGCTCAAACCAATTCGCTGAATTCCAAACTGGGGTGATAGAGGCTAGCAGTGGATAACTATCATCAGGAGCGAAAGCCCGTACTCTTAGGCGCCAGTTATGTTTGATAGACAGTAAATGGCTTACTACACCAAAACGCTGCCCACTCCAGGCGCCGTCACGGAAGTCTTGGTAGTCAACGCCACATAAATCGATCAATTGCTCGAACGCTAATGATGCATCATCTCGCAGCAACATCGCAGATTCAAAATAGGTATCCGCATTAAGAACAACAGTCACTTCACCCAAGGCAAGCCCAACGGATTGAATGCGTTTACCAAGAATCTTTTCGAGATTAGCGGCTAGCTGAACTAAACGATCTGACATGGCTTAGGCTTTCCGCGCAATCGTGCTGGTACGAGCGATCTTGGATTGCAACTGAATAACGCCGTAAATTAAGGCTTCTGCTGTTGGAGGACAACCGGGAACATAAATATCGACTGGCACAATACGGTCGCAACCACGCACTACAGAATAGGAGTTATGGTAATAACCGCCGCCATTTGCGCAGGATCCCATAGAGATTACCCAACGTGGCTCTGGCATTTGGTCATACACCTTGCGCAAAGCTGGTGCCATCTTATTACAGAGCGTACCTGCCACAATCATCAAGTCAGATTGACGTGGAGAGGGGCGGAAAACGACACCAAAGCGATCTAAGTCATAGCGGGATGCGCCAGCGTGCATCATTTCCACTGCGCAACAGGCCAAACCAAAGGTCATGGGCCATAAAGAGCCGTTGCGAGTCCAGTTAATTAACTGGTCTGCAGTAGTGGTAACAAATCCTTCTTTGAGAACGCCTTCTAATGCCATATCGATCACTCCCAGTCGAGAGCGCCCTTTTTCCAGATATACACAAATCCCACTATGAATTCCAACAGGAAGATCACCATGGAGGCGTAGCCAAACCAGCCAAGATCACGTAACGCAACACCCCAAGGAAAGAGGAATGCGGTTTCAAGATCAAACAAAATAAAGAGAATAGCAATCAGGTAATAGCGCACGTCAAACTTCATACGGGCATCTTCGAAGGCTTCAAAACCGCACTCATATGGAGAGAGTTTTTCGGCATCAGGCTTCGAGGGAGCCAAAATTTTTCCGAGGAACATGGGGACTAATCCCACCCCAATACCTACAAGGATAAAAAGCAGAACAGGAAAGTAATTAGCGAGATTCAAAATGGTCCTGAGTCGTTCTTCTGGCGATTCTTCAAAAAAAACAAATTATCAAATAATCCACATCTAAACCTATTGATTTAGAGCAAAACTCTAGCTAAACATCATTTCTTGGTGCCGACGGCGAGACTCGAACTCGCACAGCCTAAGCCACTACCCCCTCAAGATAGCGTGTCTACCAATTTCACCACGTCGGCATCTTGCAAAACCTGTCAATTCTACTGCATTGCACAACTAAACCACCCTAAATATCGGGCAGAAAAATCAGTAAAAACCTACTTTTTTACTTAGGAACTGCTGGTTTGCTTGGATCTTGAGCAGGAGCAGTCGGAGCAGCTGGCATTACTGCAGGAGCGACGGTTCCGGAGAGAACCCCAGGGCTGACTTCCTTCTTATTACCAAGCCAAGTAATCCCCAAAGTGCTGATAAAAAAGACTGCAGCAAAGACGGCTGTTGTATGGGATAAAAAATTGGCCGAACCGCTAGCGCCAAATAAGCTCCCTGAGGATCCAGAGCCAAAAGCAGCGCCCATATCAGCGCCCTTGCCTTGCTGTAATAGCACTAGCAAAATCACAGCCAAAGCTGAAATTACCTGCAACACAATTAATAAAGTCTTAAACCATTCCATAGCTTCTCTCCAAATAAAAAATCTATGCCTGACAGATGGCTAGAAAATCTTGAGGGTCTAGCGCAGCACCCCCCACCAATCCACCATCAATATCGGGCATGGCAAACAATTCAACAGCATTGTCAGGCTTGATGCTGCCACCATACAAAATTCCTACATGTGATGCGACATCCTCATCAAACTCGGCCAATTGCAAACGAATATGACGATGCATATCTTGAGCAAGCTGCGCACTGGCAACCTTGCCAGTACCAATCGCCCACACTGGTTCATAAGCGATGAGACAATCAGCCAAGCGATCCTGAAGCACTGAGACTTGCTTGGCTATCTGACCACAAACAATCTCTTCAGCTCTGCCAGAATTGCGCTCATCAGCAGTCTCACCAACACAGATCACGGGAGTCATACCGCTATCTAATACTTGAAGTGCCTTTGCTGCAACAATCTCATCCACCTCATGATGCATTTGACGACGCTCAGAGTGACCAACAATGACATACTGACAGCCGAGCTCTTTGAGCATAGCGGCGCTTGTCTCTCCTGTATAAGCACCAGAAGTTTGAGCCGAGACATCTTGAGCGCCTAAGCTTAAAAACGCCAAAGAATGTTCTTTAATTAAGTGAGCACACTGAGCTAAATAAGGAGAAGGTGGGCATACAGCAAACTTGCGACCAGCAGGCATGCCGCTTTCCATACCCCGGGCAACGGTTTTAACCCAATCTTGATTACTTGCAAGACTACCATTCATTTTCCAGTTGCCGATGACGATGAGTGGACGCATAAGTTTTATTGAATTACACCGTGAGAACTATTTTGCCAACATGCTCAGAGGACTCCATCAATCGATGCGCATCTGCCGCTTGATCCAGCGTAAAGGTTTTATAGATTGCCGGCTTTAACTTACCTGCATTAAGTAAAGGCCAAACATGATCGTGCAACTGTTTGGTAATGTGTTTTTTGAATGATACTGGGCGTGGACGCAAGGTTGAACCAGTAATCGTCAAACGACGTCGCAGAATTTGATTGGTACTCACTTCCGCTTTCGATCCACCCTGAATCGCAATGATCACAATACGACCATCATCAGCCAAGCAATCGATTTCACGCTGCACATAAGCGCCAGTCACCATATCGAGGATGACATTAACACCTTTAGCGTCAGTAGCCTTCTTCACTTCTTCTACAAAGTCTTGTGTCTTGTAGTTAATAGCGAGGTCAGCGCCCAACTTTATGCATGCGGCACACTTTTCATCGGTACCAGCAGTAACAAACACTTTATGTCCCATAGCTTTAGCAAGCAAAATAGCGGTAACGCCAATACCGCTTGAACCGCCTTGGACTAAGAGAGTTTCACCTGCTGACAATTCACCGCGCATGAAGACATTGCTCCAGACGGTGTAAAAAGTTTCAGGCAATGCTGCCGCTTCTTGATCAGTAAATCCGGTTGGATAAGGTAAGCACTGGGCAATCGGTGCAATACAAAGGTCTGCATAACCACCGCCTTGAACTAAGGCGCAAACCTTGTCACCTACCTTGAGGCCGAAAGTATTATCTGCGTGAACTAAATCACCACCAATAATTTCACCAGCAACTTCAAGACCAGGAATATCGGATGCACCAGCAGGAACTGAGTAATGACCCTTGCGCTGTAAAACATCAGGGCGATTAATTCCTGCTGCGAGGACCTTAATCAAAACCTCGCCAGTTCCAGCAGTCGGAACCGCTGGGTCTGGGCGAGTACTAGGCACCAGCATTTCTGGCGCACCAAATTCTTTGATCTCAATTACGCGCATTGAAAACTCCGACTGAAATTAACTTAAGCAGTTTCGTCAGTTGGAGCGGCTTCAGTTGCAGCACCAGCCAAAGGAGCAATCGAACCACCTTCATCAGCCATTGCAGCCTTGAGAGATAAGCGCAAACGACCGCGCTCATCAGCGGCTAATAACTTCACGCGAACCACTTGGCCTTCTGCTAAGTAATCTTTAACTTCTTTTACACGCTCATTGGAGATTTCAGAGATATGCAAGAGTCCGTCTTTACCAGGAAGAATGTTGACCAAAGCACCGAACTCAAGCAACTTCACTACTGGACCTTCATAGATCTTGCCAACTTCAGCTTCTGCAGTGATACCTTCGATACGGGCTTTCGCTTCAGCCATGCCTTCAGCGCTAGTGGAAGCAATCGTGACTGTTCCGTCATCTTTGATATCGATGCTGCAACCAGTTTCTTTAGTCAAAGCCTGAATCGTTGCGCCACCCTTGCCAATTACTTCACGAATCTTGTCTGGATGAATCTTGAATGACACCATGCGTGGAGCATGAGCAGACAATTCTGTGCGAACTGAACCCATGGCTTCTTGCATTTTGCTCAAGATGTGCAAACGACCTTCTTTCGCTTGTGCCAAAGCAACTTGCATAATTTCTTTCGTAATACCTTGAACCTTAATATCCATCTGGAGCGCAGTAATACCGTTTGCAGTACCTGCTACCTTGAAGTCCATATCGCCTAAGTGATCTTCGTCACCCAAGATATCGGTCAACACGGCAAAACGGTTGCCATCCAAAATCAAGCCCATTGCTACACCAGCAACATGAGCTTTTACTGGAACACCAGCGTCCATCATTGCCAAACAGCCACCGCAGACGGAAGCCATAGATGAAGAACCATTGGACTCTGTGATTTCTGAAACAACACGGATGCTGTATGCAAAATCCTCTGGGCTAGGTAATACTGGTATCAATGCACGCTTAGCCAAACGACCGTGACCAATTTCACGACGCTTTGGGCTACCTACACGACCAGTTTCGCCAGTAGCAAACGGAGGCATGTTGTAGTGGAACATGAAACGATCTCGGTATTCACCTTCGAGCGCATCAATGATTTGCTCATCACGTGCAGTACCTAAGGTGGCGATAACCAAAGCCTGTGTTTCACCACGCGTAAACAATGCAGAACCGTGGGTACGCGGCAATACGCCGTTACGAATTTCAATCGGACGCACAGTACGTGTATCGCGACCATCAATACGTGGCTCACCGTTCAAAATCTGGCTACGGACAATCTTGGCTTCGATTTCAAACATGATGTCGCTGACAGCAACGGCATCAACATCACCTTCTTCAGATAACTTCGCTAAAACTTCCTTAGAAATCTCTTTGAGCTTGTCTGAACGAGCACCCTTTTGACGGATCTGATAGGCCTCGCGCAATGGGGCTTCAGCCAAGGCAGTGACCTTAGCGATAAATGGCTCATCTTTAGGGGCGGCAGTCCAATCCCATTCTGGTTTGCCAGCTTCACGTACCAAATCATTGATAGCGTTAATCGCAGTTTGCATTTGGTCATGACCATAAACCACTGCACCTAACATCACATCTTCAGATAATTGGTTTGCTTCAGATTCCACCATCAATACAGCTGCTTGAGTACCAGCAACAATCAAATCGAGTTCGCTGGTAGCTTGCTCTGTACGAGTTGGATTCAAAAGGTATTGACCGTTAGCGTAACCAACACGTGCTGCGCCAACTGGGCCAGCAAATGGAATGCCTGAAACGGCTAAGGCTGCAGAAGCAGCAATCAAAGCAGGAATATCAGCAGGAACGTCTGGGTTGATAGACAACACATGCACTACAACCTGAACTTCATTCAAAAAACCCTCAGGAAATAGTGGACGCAGTGGACGGTCGATCAAGCGGGAAATCAATGTCTCACCTTCAGATGGACGACCTTCGCGACGGAAGAAACCACCAGGGATCTTACCTGCTGCGTAAGTTTTTTCTAAATAATCCACTGTCAATGGGAAAAAGGATTGGCCTGGCTTTGCAGACTTTGAAGCAACTACCGTACCCATAACTACAGTGTCATCGACGTTGACGATTACGGCACCACCAGATTGGCGAGCAATCTCACCAGTTTCCATCGTTACTTGATGATTGCCCCATTGAAAACTTTTTACTGCTTTTTTAAACATTGTCATTCTGATCTTCTCCAAATTGTTCACGCAATTCTCACATGAGCATTACGCTTGTCGTGGGATAAAGCAGTGTCACGACAACACTGGAGCGATTTCGGATCACAAGGGATGCCATTCCAGGGAGACTCTGATCACATTCAGAAACTCATTGGAATGACACGATCCCCTACACAAATAATCTAAAAGCGCTCAAAAAACATGCCACCTTCTTAAGACTGATTCTGGAAAGAAACAACCCTAAGTGAGATGGCATTGCAATACTGATAAGAATTACTTACGGAGACCTAATTTGTCGATCAATGCGCGATAGCGATCCAAATCTTTGCCTTTGAGGTAATCTAAGAGGCGACGGCGACGTGAAACCATCTTCAACAAACCGCGACGGCTGTGATGGTCTTTAGCGTTAGCCTTGAAATGGGGGGTTAATTCATTGATGCGGGCTGTAAGCAATGAAACTTGCACTTCAGGGCTACCCGTATCGTTTGCGCTACGCGCGTTTTCTTTGACGATTTCCGCCGTTTTAATATCAGCAACTGCCATTTTTAATACTCCTTACTTGCGAACACTTGAGCTTTTCACCCAATTTGTGTCGTGCGTTATTAACAAAATAAAACAAAAAAGCTTTACAAATCAAAGCCCTCGAATTGTAACAGATTGCCTCTTTTTTGAAGAAGGATTGCGACCCTGAAATGTTTGGAAGTGATTTTATTGCTTACAGGGCTAATAAGCATTTTTAAAAATGCGTGATAAATTACTTAGAAATCAGCAATTTAGACCCTCAAGCAGCATTTTGAACCCCATATCTAGCCATTTATGCCCAAAATCATGAAAAAGACCCTCATCATCAGTCCTCTTTTAGCCTTCTTATTGCTGCCATCACTCTCATACGCCTCCTTTTTGCCACCAGAAATGATTGATGGATTTGCCAATATCGTCTCTTGGGTAGTGCTCATCTTTCTGCCCGTCGGCTTTATTGCTGGCTTTTGGTATGTCCATATCCTGCCCGATACCATTGCTAAGCGCAGAGAGCACCCCCAGCGAGATGCGATTCATGCCCTGTGTCTGCTCTCCTTCTTTTTTGGAGGTCTACTTTGGCCATTTGCTTACCTTTGGGCATACACCCGCCCCACGATGTACAAGCTTGCCTATGGGACCGATAAATACGTGTCCATAGATAAAGAGCAACAGGAAGACCAGAATACAGAGGTGAAATAAGCATGGAAGCACTGATTCTTGGCATCTATGCCGGCATTGTTTGGTTAATCTTTTTTAAATACAAATTACTCCCCTGGAATGCGGTAGCAAAAGTAATCGTTTTTACGATTCCTGTTGTGGGAATGATTACGCTGATCTTGCTACTGAATATCTTTTCACCCTCCTCTAGCAATGTAGTCGTTGTCAGAAATTCTGTTGGCATTGTGAGTCAAGTAAAAGGTCGTGTCACTGAAGTGCCTGTGACAGTTAATCAACGCGTCAAAAAAGGAGATGTCCTCTTCAAGATCGACCCCACTCAATATCAAGCTTCAGTGAATGCGCTCAAAGCCAAACTGAAACTAGCGAAGTTGCGCGCAAAAGAAAATGAAGCGCTTGTGAAGAGCGGTTCGGGTAACCGCTTTGATTTAGAAAAAGCCCAAGCGGATTTAGCAGAACTTAGCGAACAAACTATTCATTCTGAATATGATCTAGAGCAAACCGTTGTTCGAGCACCAAGTGATGGCACCGTCGTCAACGTGCAGTTGCGCCCTGGAGCTTTTGTCGCAGCTTTTCCGATAGCT
The DNA here is from genome assembly GCF_018882005.1 of Polynucleobacter sp. es-GGE-1. Lineage (NCBI taxonomy): Bacteria > Pseudomonadati > Pseudomonadota > Betaproteobacteria > Burkholderiales > Burkholderiaceae > Polynucleobacter > Polynucleobacter sp. es-GGE-1. Next base: position 108,971 of record NZ_JACVPE010000011.1, on the reverse strand, counting down.
TCAGTCATGACTTTCATGGAAGACACGCCGCAAATCTATGCCTTGTTTAATCAAAATGAGTTGCATCAAATTGAAGTCGGTAATGAGGCTGAGTTTTACATTCCTAGTTTTCCGGGCAAGATCCTCAAGGCAAAGGTTGAGTCCATCATCCTAGCGGAAGGTCAAGGTCAAATCAGTGTGAGCGGCAATCTACCTACTACAGGCTTGAGAGAAATTCCGGTCAATCGATTTGCCGTGAAGTTACTAATGGATGATCGACATGCAGAGTTATTACTCCCTGCTGGGGCCGTTGGAGATGGTGCGGTCTACACCGATCATCTTGCGTTCTTACACATCATTCGTAAGGTGATGTTGCGGATTAGCACTAAGCTCAATTACATCATTCCAAAACTACATTAAAAATAGAGATGTATAAATTTCATATGAACTCGTTTCATAAAGCTTCACTCTATTTGCTAGGGGCAGTAGCATTGGGTGCTTGCACCATTAGCCCACTTAAGAGCAACCAGGAACTGGTTGATCAATCCATTCCTAATGCTAGCGTTCCCAGGCAATTTCAGACTAATCAAGCTAGCAAGCAAGATGCTGTGACAGTAGATGACGCATGGCTCAAACAATTTAATGATCCTGAATTAAATGCCTTAGTAGCCGAAGCATTACAGAACAATCCCAGCATTCGTATCATCGCAGCACGCAGAACTCAGTCTGAGGCCCTCATTAGTGCTGCTGGCGGGTCACAGTACCCCGGTATTAATGCCATCGGCAATAGCGGTAGCAAAGTAGGCTCTAGTGGAACTGGTCTAACTGGTTTTTACATCGGCGCCAACTGGGAACTGGATCTATGGGGTCGCGTACGCACATCCGTTGCAGGCGCAGAACAAAATTCTAAGGCTATTAATGCCGATCAAGATGCTGCCCGCCTGTCTTTGATTGCGACCTTAGCTAAATCAGTGTGGCTTGCGCGCAGCCTACAAGAACAAGCACAGTTAGCCAAAGAGAATGCTGACGCATCTCAAAAAATATCCGACTTGACACAATTTCGAGAAAAAATTGGTGCATCTTCTTTTAATGATGTGGCAAGTACCAAAATTAATGCGGCTCAAGCACAGGAGCTGGCACTCAATAGCGCCTTAGCCCGCGACCAAGCACTGCGCGCTGTAGAGACTCTGGTGGGACGCTATCCAAAGGCTGAGCCCTTTAAATCGACTGCATTACCAGCGCTTCCAAAACCGGTTGAGCCAGGACTACCAGCAGATTTATTAGAGCGCAGACTGGATCTGATTGCCGCTGAAGCACGTGTTAATAGCGCCTTCTATCTAGCCGATGAAAAACGACTCGCACGGCTTCCTAAAATTAGTTTGACTGCGGGTTATGGGTACATCAATAGCCAAATCTTTACACTGGTGAACGGTGCCAGCACCAGTTTTGGCGTTGGTGCCAATGTAGCGCTCCCTCTGTTCCAAGGTGGCGCAATTGAAGCCCAAATTGCTTATCAAAATGCTGAAGCGCAAGCAGCTTTAGCCAATTACGGCAAAGTCGTTCTTGCAGCGTTTAATGATGTGGAGAATGCGCTCAATGGCGAGGCTACTTGGCGTGAGCGTAGTTCGCAATTACAAACTCAATTGATGCAACAAAAACAAGTCATGAAAAACACTGAATCTGAATTTCAGATTGGCAGAGTTGATCAACGCCAAATTCAGCAACAACGCATTAAAACCAATACTACAGATATTAGCTGGCGCCAAGGCCAAGTAGATGCCCTAGCCCAACGAATTAATCTCTACCTAGCCCTAGGTGGCTCGGCTGATTAATACTCATCTTCATTAACCAATACATCACTATGAATAAATTACTTTCCCTTCTTGTATGCGGTGCCGTACTTTTATTACCAATGCATTCTTATGCTCAATTTTCTTCTATTTTTGAGCCCAGCAAAACAGTAGCTCAGCAAAAGCAAGAGATTCTGAAGAAGAATGAAGAGATCTTGAGCGACCTTTACCGGGCGCAGCCAAAAGCAAAAAATCTCATCGAGCAATCGAGTGGTTATGCTACGTTTAGTAACTTTGGTATGAAGATATTGATTGCTGGAGGCGGAACAGGAACTGGGGTTGTTATTAATAAGGCATCCAAGAAAACGATTTACATGGATATGGCTGAAGTTCAAGCAGGAATTGGTCTTGGTATTAAGTCATTTCAAAATATTTTTATCTTCCAGACTGAAGCAGCACTCAATGACTTTGTGAATTCAGGCTGGACTTTTGGAGGTCAAGTTACTGCCGCGGCCAAATACGACAAGGATGGTGGAGCCTATCAAGACGCCACCGTCGTTGCTCCTGGCGTCTTGATGTACCAACTAACAGACTCAGGTATTGCTGCAGAGATCACGGGCAAAGGCACTAAGTACTATAAAAATACTGACTTAAATAAATAAGCTTAAAAGATGATGTCAAGTTCAGGGTGTCATCTGCGCATTGAGCTTCACTTGGCTAGGATCATGAAGTTTATTTAATGCAGATAAATAGGCTTTAGCAGAAGCAGCGATGATGTCGGGATCAGTTCCCACACCATTCACAATTCGACCACCTTTTGCCAAACGCACTGTGACTTCACCCTGAGATTGAGTGCCCGAAGTAATAGCATTGACTGAGTAGAGTAATTGTTCAGCGCCACTCTTGGCCATTTCTTCAATAGCATTTAAGCTGGCATCTACCGGACCATTACCTTCGGCCTCCGCGCTTACCTCCTTATCACCCATGCGGAAGGTCACACGGGATTTAGGGCGCTCGCCAGTTACAGAATGTTGACTCAAGGAGAGGAAGTGGTAATGATCGCCCTCTTCAGCAGCTGCTGAATCTGACATGATTGCAATGATGTCCTCATCAAATATTTCTGCTTTTTGATCCGCCAAGGCTTTAAATCTTGCAAAAGCTTCGTTCACATCAGCCTCTGCTTCGACAGTGATGCCTAATTCATGCAAGCGTTGTTTAAATGCATTGCGGCCAGATAATTTACCCAACACAATTTTATTGGTTGACCAGCCCACATCTTCTGCGCGCATGATTTCATAGGTCTCGCGATTTTTCAAAATACCATCTTGATGAATACCAGAGGCATGGGCAAATGCATTAGCACCAACAACGGCTTTATTGGGCTGAACTACAAAGCCAGTAATTTGAGAAACCAATTTAGAGGCTGGCACAATTTGTGTCGCATCGATACCGCAAACCATATCAAAGTAATCTTTACGGGTACGTAAAGACATCACGATTTCTTCTAAAGCAGTATTGCCAGCTCGCTCACCCAAGCCGTTGATAGTGCACTCAATTTGACGCGCTCCACCGATCTTCACGCCAGCCAAAGAATTCGCAACAGCCATACCTAAGTCATTATGACAATGCACTGACCAAACAGCTTTATCAGAGTTAGGCACGCGGGTACGCAAGGTCTTAATGAACTCACCATACAACTCTGGGGTTGCATAACCAACAGTATCTGGAATATTGATCGTAGAGGCGCCCTCATTAATCACCGCTTCGACTACTCTACATAAGAAGTCCATCTCTGAGCGATAGCCATCTTCTGCTGAGAATTCAATATCAGCAGCCAAGTTCCTCGCAAAGCGAATGGAGCGTTTTGCTTGCTCCAATACTTCTTCTGGAGACATGCGCAACTTCACGGCCATGTGCAATGGACTAGTAGCCAAGAAAGCATGAATACGTTTCGCATTCGCAGCCTTTAAAGCATCTGAGGCGCGTGTGATGTCCTTATCATTTGCTCTTGCCAAGGAACATACAATCGAATCCTTAATGGCAGCGGCAACAGCAGAGATGGCTTGGAAGTCGCCCTCAGAGCTCGCGGCGAATCCTGCTTCAATCACATCCACCTTGAGACGCTCAAGCTGACGAGCAATACGAACCTTCTCGTCTTTAGTCATCGATGCGCCAGGGGATTGTTCGCCATCACGTAAGGTGGTGTCAAAAATGATTACTTTGTCGCTCATCACTACTCTCCGGTTTGGATTTAACTAATTTTTAAAAAATTCTGTATTGCGGTCTCAAAAACAAAAACCCCAGCAATTTGCTGGGGCTGGTATTGGTGGTTAATGAATTTTTTCTATCTCATCAACTCAGGCCTTACCCGCCCCAAGCTTAAGGCTTAGTGCTAGCAGTAAAAGGCTGGTTAAAGGTGAGAATTTCATCAACATGGAATTAATATACCCCAAAAATAGGGAATTAGCTAAAACGCTTGCCGCTAAGACGTTCCCAGGCCCAAATGACATATCCCGAGATGGAATACACCACAAATAAACCAAATAGGGTCAAAGGTGGGTTGGAAGAGATCAACACGAAGGTCAAGATCATCAGAACCATGACGCCAAAGGGTACGCGATAGCGCACATCTAAGGCCTTACCGCTATAGAAGCGGGCATTAGAGACCATCGTTAAGCCTGCATAAACCGCGATCAAAAAGGTAATCCAAGGAATTGCAGTGTCGCGTACCGGAATCTTGTTATCGTCAGCGAGCCAAATAAAGCCAGCAATCAGAGAACCGGCCGCAGGACTTGGTAAGCCTTGAAAAAATTTCTTATCAACTACTGCAGTGTTGACATTGAAACGGGCCAAACGCAAGGCAGCGCCTGCACAATAGGTAAACGCTGCTAACCAACCCCACTTACCTAAATCTTTCAGAGCCCACTCATATGCAACCAAGGCAGGCGCAACACCGAAGGACACCATATCTGCGAGGGAATCATATTGTTCACCGAATGCGCTTTGGGTATTGGTCATGCGTGCTACGCGACCATCCATGCCATCCAATACGAGGGAAGCAAAAATAGCGATCGCAGCAACCTGAAACTGATCGTTCATCGCATTCACAATTGCGAAGAAACCACTAAATAAAGCCGCCGTAGTGAAGGCATTCGGCAGTAAATAGATGCCCTTGCCGCGAGGGCGAGGCTTCTCGTGTAATTCCTCTACTTCATAATCAACCCCATCTTCTAAAGTATCAACCCACTCTTCTGGAGTGGAATCTGTACGTTTATTGGAGAGGCGACTGCGATCAATGCGACCACGACGGCGAAATGTACTCAAAGAATATCCTGGTAAAAGATGCGAATCAATCTAAGCCTGGCACACGTGCCAAAGCAGTGTTGGTTGCAAAGACTTTATCACCAACAGACACCAAAGGTTCTGCCGTTAAGGGTAAATACACGTCTACACGAGATCCAAAACGGATAAAGCCATAACGCTCACCTGCTTTTAAGCGACCGCCCACATGGATGTAGCAAAGAATACGGCGCGCAATGAGGCCAGCAACCTGAACCAATGTAATCGTTTGACCATTGGCATCAATCACAACTGCATTACGCTCATTCTCCGTAGAGGCCTTATCTAAATCTGCATTGACAAATTTGCCTGGGAAATATTGAATTTCTTTTACTGTGCCACTGACAGCGCTGCGGTTCGAGTGAACATTAAACACATTCATGAAGACACTGATTTTGAGGGCTTCGCGACCAGCATAAGGATCGTTTGCAGTTTCAACCACAACGATACGCCCATCAGCTGGAGATAAAACGAGATCGCGCCCTAAAGCAGGAATACGCTGCGGGTCACGAAAAAACTGCAGAACAAAAACAAAAATTATCCATAAAGGCCAGGACCATGCAACGCCACCAAAGTGGTGGACCAACAAAGTCACTATCCCCACTAGCGCCAAATAGGGCCAACCTTCTTTTGCAATAATGGGGTGTGGATACATCATCTTTATTCTGAGCCTTTTAGGTTAACGCTTTAAATGAAATGCTTAGCGCTTGATTAGTTTTTAGTTTGATCAACTAATTTGTTCTTTGCAATCCAAGGCATCATGGCACGCAGTTTTGCACCAACTACTTCGATCTCATGCTCTGCATTCAAACGACGACGTGAGATTAATGTTGGAGCACCCGCCTTGTTTTCAAGGATGAAGCTCTTTGCATATTCACCAGTCTGAATATCTTTCAAGCACTGACGCATGGCATTCTTCGTATCTTCAGTCACAACGCGTGGACCAGTAACGTATTCACCATACTCAGCATTGTTAGAGATAGAGTAGTTCATATTGGCGATGCCACCCTCGTAGATTAAGTCCACAATCAACTTGAGCTCATGCAAGCACTCAAAGTAGGCCATCTCAGGTGCATAGCCAGCTTCAACCAAGGTTTCATATCCTGCCTTGATCAACTCCACGGCGCCGCCACAGAGAACAGCTTGCTCACCAAACAAGTCGGTTTCTGTTTCTTCACGGAAATTAGTTTCAATGATGCCAGCACGACCACCACCGTTTGCAGTTGCATAGGACAAAGCAACATCGCGAGCAGAGCCAGATTTATCTTGATAAACAGCGATCAAATGGGGAACACCGCCGCCTTGTGAATAGGTGCCACGTACTGTATGACCCGGGGCTTTAGGAGCAATCATGATCACATCCAAGTCAGCGCGTGGCTGAACTTGACCGTAGTGCACGTTAAAGCCGTGTGCAAAAGCAAGAGCGGCACCCTGCTTAATATTGCCGTGCACCTCTTTGCTGTAAACATCAGCAATTTGCTCATCAGGCAACAACATCATTACTACATCGGCATCTTTTACAGCTTCGGCAACTTCTTTAACAGTCAAACCTGCGTTTGCAGCTTTGCTCCATGAGGCACCGTTCTTACGCAAACCAACAGTCACGTTCACACCAGAGTCTTTGAGATTCAATGCATGTGCGTGGCCCTGTGAACCGTAGCCAATGATGGTGACTTTTTTGCCCTTAATGAGGGACAAATCTGCGTCTTTATCGTAAAAAACTTTCATGCTCTTTCCTTGTATTGAAAATATCGTTATTAGATTAATAAATCAGTTAAAAAAAATTAAACCTTCAAGATGCGCTCACCGCGACCAATTCCGGATCCGCCAGAGCGAACTGTTTCCAAAATTGAAACACGATCGATCGAGTCAATAAATGCATCCAACTTAGCACTATCACCAGTGAGCTCAATGGTGTAGCTCTTATCGGTGACATCAATGATGCGTCCCCGGAAGATGTCAGTAGTGCGCTTAAGCTCTTCGCGCTCTTTACCAACTGCGCGAACTTTAATCATCATAAGTTCACGCTCAATATGAGGGCCTTCGCTTAAATCAAACACCTTCACTACCTCAACCAAACGGTTTAAGTGTTTGGTGATTTGCTCAATGACATCATCAGAACCAAAGGTCACAATCGTCATGCGTGAAAGCGATGGATCTTCTGTTGGCGCAACACTTAAGGAGTCAATGTTGTAACCACGCGCAGAAAACAAACCTACAACCCGTGACAATGCACCCGGCTCATTCTCAATCAAGATAGAAATAATGTGGCGCATTAGAGTTCCTCACTACCCAAGAGCATTTCAGTAATACCCTTGCCCGCCTGAACCATTGGCCAAACGTTTTCTTCTGGGTCAGTCTGGAAATCCATAAACACAGTGCGATCCTTTAAACGAATGGCTTCTTTTAGCGCGCCCTCAACATCAGATTTCTTCTCAATCCGCATACCAATGTGACCATAAGCCTCAGCCAATTTCACAAAGTCAGGCAAAGAATCCATATATGAGCTCGAATAGCGCTTGTTATAGGTAAGCTCTTGCCACTGACGCACCATACCTAAATAACGATTGTTCAAGGACACTATCTTCACTGGCGTGTTGTATTGCTTGCAGGTTGAAAGCTCCTGAATACACATCTGAATGGAACCCTCGCCAGTAATGGCAAAGACATCCTTCTCAGGAAATGCCTTCTTGATGCCCATGGCATAAGGCAAGCCTACACCCATAGTGCCTAATCCACCTGAGTTAATCCAACGACGTGGCTGATCAAACTTATAAAACTGAGCGGCCCACATTTGATGCTGACCAACGTCAGAGGTAATGAACGCATCCCCACCAGTGAGCTCCCAAAGTTTTTGAACTACATACTGAGGTTTCACAATTTGTGAGGCTTCGTCGTACTTCAAGCAGTCTTTTTTGCGCCATTCGTTAATTTGATCCCACCAAGCAGCAACTTTGTCGCCGTTCTTGCGTGGACCAGAAACTTTTAATTGCGCAGTCATCTCTACTAATACTTCTTTGAGATTGCCAACAATCGGCACATCCACTTTTACGCGCTTAGAAATGACTGAAGGATCGATATCGATGTGAATAATTTTGCGTGGGTGACTAGCAAAGTGTTGCGTGTTACCAATCACGCGGTCATCAAATCGCGCACCAATCGCAATCAACACATCGCTGTGTTGCATCGCCATATTGGCTTCGTAAGTTCCATGCATACCGAGCATGCCAACAAATTGTGGGCTAGTACCAGGAAAGCCACCAAGGCCCATCAAGGTATTGGTTACGGGGTAGCCTAATAAGTCAGCAAACTCTTTCAGTTCAGGGGCTGCGTCAGCCAAAATGATGCCGCCACCGGTATAGATGTAAGGGCGCTCGGCTTCTTGCAAGAGTGCAATTGCTTTGCGGATTTGTCCGCTATGCCCTTTCACCACAGGATTGTAAGAACGCATCTCCAAAGTTTCTGGATAGGTAAAGGGGCCTTTGGCTGCTGATACATCCTTAGGAATATCGATCAAGACAGGTCCTGGGCGACCCGTTTGTGCAATGTGAAATGCCTTCTTTAATACGAGCGGCAAATCTTTTACATCCTTCACGAGGAAGTTATGTTTAACGATTGGACGAGTAATGCCAACCGTATCCGCCTCTTGGAAAGCGTCTTCACCAATGGCGTAAGTTGGCACGTTACCGCTGATGATGACCATCGGGATCGAATCAGTGTACGCAGTTGCGATACCTGTCACCGCATTCGTCACACCTGGACCGGAAGTGACTAAGGCAACACCAACCTTACCGGTTGCGCGAGCATAGCCATCGGCTGCATGAATAGCTGCTTGTTCATGACGAACCAAGATGTGCTCAAACTTATCTTGTTTAAAAATTTCATCGTAGATGAAGAGAACGGAACCGCCTGGGTACCCCCAAACATATTCAACGCCCTCTTTGTGCAGTGCTTGCACGAGCATTTCAGCACCAATCATTTCTGGAGGCGCTACTACGGGATTTGTATTGATTGAGTCTTTATTAGCTTTCGTAGCTAAAAATTCGGCGCTGCTTGTATTCATTTTCTTTCGTCCTTTGCAATTTTCGGCAAAAAATTGTTTAGTCTGTTCTGTCTCCTGCTTATGGCCTGAGTTCGAACGGCGCTGCTACCGGAATAACCACTTCTTGAATGAGAATCTAGATAGTAAGCCCTATATTCTATAGCAATCCCCTAAAATGGATCAATTCTTACCGATTCAGGTGTAATCGATTGCATGGCATCAGCCCAAGAACTATCTGACTTTCTGAGTAGCATCGAGCAGCGCGCCTTCAAGCAAGCGGTATATGCCGTGCGTGATGACGATGCCGCTTTAGATATTGTTCAGGATGCCATGATCAAGCTAGCTGAAAAATATGGTGATAGACCTGCTGCAGAACTACCGCTGGTTTTCACTAGAATCTTGCAAAATCGGATTCATGACTGGTTTCGACGCCAAAAGGTTCGCAATACCTGGGTCACCCTGTTTTCCAATATGGGCAAAAAAACAGATGAAAACGATGATTTTGACCCTTTAGAGTCCCTTTCTGCTCCTGATGACAGCGAAATTCACCAAGATGGGGCTCAAAAACTAGAACAGAGTCAGCTTTTACAGGCTTTGGAGTCAGAAATTGCTAAATTACCTGTACGTCAACGAGAAGCCTTCCTGATGCGTTATTGGGATGAGCTAAGTATTACTGAAACTGCCAAAGCGATGAGTTGTAGCGAAGGCAGCGTCAAAACGCATTGTTCTAGAGCAACACAAACTTTAGCTAAAGCATTGAAATTAAAAGGAATTACCCTGTGAAACACCTTGACGAAGCCCTAAACCAGACCCAAGCCGACCAATTTGGCCGGGCCAGTGCTGCCCTTTTAACCCAAGGGGCTCAAAGCCTGCCTACTGGCATTAAAGATCGTCTTCATGCAGCTCGCATGAAAGCCTTGTCTATGCGCAAGGCTGAAAAGGTTCGTGTTCAAAAACCGGTATTCGCTGGTATTACTGGCAACTTCTCATCCAGCTCCAATGGCATGTGGGATACCGTGAGTTGGGTTGCCCCTATGCTGGTCCTCATCTTTGGTCTGATCGGCATTGCCCAATGGCAGAACGATTCCCGGATTACTGATATTGCTGAAGTAGATGCGGCACTGCTGACGGATGATGTTCCACCAGACGCTTACGCTGATAGTGGCTTTTTAGCTTTCCTCAAGAATGGACCATTGTCCGATTCTGAAGACAGTGCATCTCAATTATCTTCAAGTAAATAACTCGTCGCTCATTAGTTACGCTCGATGCGTCATCCATTGAAGTCAATTACTGGCAACGCCTTGGTGGTTCTTGCAGCCTTCGGTCTGCTTCTAAACTCATCTATAACCTTTGCCCAAACCTCTAGCGGCGCACCTCATGGCAAAACGACAGCTATACAAGCTAAAAAGCCTGATGGCACATGGGATGGATTAAATCCCACCCAGCAAAAAATCCTAGCGCCACTCGAAAGCGACTGGGATTACATGCTTCCTGATAGCCGCAAGAAATGGATTTATGTTTCTAACATTTATCCCAAAATGAGCGCGCAGGACCAAGAGCGACTCCAGTCTCGAATGACTAGCTGGTCAAACTTATCGCAAAAGGATCGGCGTATAGCACGTGAAAACTATTTGGCCAGCCTGAAGTTTCCAGCTGAGAAAAAAGCAGAGGCATGGAGTGCCTATCAAAAGCTGAGTGACGAACAGAAGAAAAAATTGGCTGAAATGGAGACCAAGAAAAAACCGAAGCTCATTAATGCTCCTACACTTCAGCAATACACCATCAAGCAAGACACCACCCCTCCTCCTCCAGCGGCAAAGCCCAGAGCAGCTATTCCCACTGAAGAGAGTCCTGCGCCTGCTGCCACAGATCCCCAATAAGCGATTACGGCAGTATGACACCTGCAGAATTAAATGTTTTACCCTCGCCTCATTTTTGGCGGCGCGTTTCTTGTTGCCTCTATGAGCAACTCGTATTGCTGGGTGTAATTGCACTGACCTTTCTATTACCTAACTTGGGTCTAGGAATCATGTTTGGCGTTTCCTTGCCAAGTTGGCTGACATTTCTCTACCTGTATGCCGTTCTTGGAATCTATTTTATTTGGTATTGGACTAAGACTGGTCAAACTCTGGCGATGCAAACCTGGCGTATCCAGATGATCGGTAACGGCGGCTTTGCTTTGACGAAGCGCCAAGCATTATGGCGCTACATTTATGGCTCGCTCTGGCTTATTCCTTGTGTCGTATTGCAATGGATGTTTCATCTAGAGAAATGGCAAATTATTGAAATGCTGTTTACCGTCGCTCTTTTTATATGGCCACTCAGCATTTATCTTGATCGCCGTGAACCTAGTCTGCGCCAAAGCTTTCCGGATCGGCTTGCAGGCTCAAAACTAGTAGAGCTCCCAAAGAACTTGGTAACTCTGACCTAAAGACTACTAGGCTTCTCGCAGACACTCGATCGCAGTAGCGCCTTGAATACGATTCTGAAAGCGATAGCCCGCAGCCATAGAGGCTATTACGCCAAAGGCCACGCCCATCAGTATCGCTTGAGCAAATGCATTAAATTCAATTTCCATAACAAAGCGTCCTAGTGCCCAAGCAGCCAGTCCCGAGGCAATGCCAGCTAAAAGACCAGCAGTAAAACCAATCACCAGTAATTCAATTCTGGCGATCTGTGTCAGCACTGCACGTGATGCGCCCATGGCCTTCAGTAATGCGGCATTTCGATAGCGCTCATCTTGCGTTGCTGCAATCGCGGCAATCAAAACCAAAATAGCGGCAACGATGGTGAAAGCAAATAATAAACCTAGGGCAGCAGATAATTTATTGAGCACATCTTGTATCTGCCTCAATGAAGCTGATACATCCACCAGAGTCAAATTCGGATAAGCCTGACTCAATTGAAAATCAAGCGTCTCTTTATTGGGATTTTGATAATACGAAGTAATCCAAGATTGTGGCAAAGCACTGAGTTGAGAAGGCGGCATGATCACAAAGAAGTTCACTCGCATTGATCCCCAATCGAGTTTACGCAACGAGGTAATGGGGGCGCTGATCTTTTCACCAGCTACTTCGAAGGTCATTTGGTCACCTAGCTTTAGCTTGAGTGTCCTTGCAATGCCGGTCTCTATCGATACTTGTGGACTATCTCCTGAAATCCATTTGCCAGAGACGATTCGATTACCTAGAGGCAATTGCTCCGTATACGAAAGATTAAATTCACGATCAATCAAGCGCTTGGCATTTTCTTCCGAATAATCTGCCGAAGAAATATCTCGGCCATTGAGCTCAACTAAGCGCCCTCTCACCATCGGAGAAAAATCCGGTTTAGATACTCCGCCCGCTTCAAGTGTCTGAGTAATGCCTACCTTTTGATCACCCTGAATATTGATCATAAATCGGTTTGGCGCATCAACTGGGATATTGCCTTGCCAAGCATTTAATAAATCCTGCCGCAACAAGAGAATCATGAGAATGGCCATCATAGCGATACCCAAGGCGGTAATCTGCATCACTGCAAATCCCGCTCTACGTCCCATAGCTGTGATCGTGAATCGCAGTGCGAAGTTTTGCGGGTTGATTTTGGATAAAAGCCAAAGAACTCCGCGAGCAGCAGCAGAGAAAATCACAATTGCTCCCGCAAAACTCAGTCCAACCCAAAGTGCCAACTTCCAATCTCGTGCAGCAACCCAAATTAAAAAAGCGCAGGTGGTAATCGCTAATAAAGCGACCCAAGCGGTAGCTAGCGTGGCTAGCTCAAACTCTTTTCGGATCAATCGCATGGGCGAGACATTCGCTAGACCCAGCAATGGCGGCCCCGCAAACCCAAATAATAGAACCCAAGTAAATAGGATGCTCCATAAAATGGGTCCGATTGAAATCGACGACAAATTACCCAAAAGCAAATTACCCAATAAACCGGTAAGTACTTCTTGCACAAGATAACCGAGCGTAGAGCCCACAATTGCCGCAACCACACCCAGCGTTAGCAGAGTTTTGATTTGTTTTTTAAGGATGGTAGCCCTAGTTGCACCAAAGCACTTTAAAGCGGCACAAGCATCTGCCTGACCGACCATATAACGCCTTGCTGATAATCCAATGGCGACAGCTGCAATCATGGCGGTTAGTAAAGCAATTAAAGATAAAAATTGCTCGGCTTTCTCTAGAGTTTTGCGCATGGTAGGTTGCGCGTTTTCTAAAGTCTCAATTCTCAGACCGCGAAAATTTTGTGTTTCAATATATCGGTTAGCCCACTGTTGGTAAGCAGCGATTTGATTATCGGACCCAGCTAACAACAATCGATAAGTCACTCGACTACCTAGACTAATTAAACCGGTTGACTTAAGGTCATCCAAACTCATCATCACGCGTGGCGCAAAATTCATAAACGCTGCACCGCGATCCAATTCTCGCGTTAACACTCCGGAAATCAGAAACTGACGATCACCTAAGCGCAGTAAATCACCCACTTTGGTATGTAGATTCGTTAATAACGCTGGCTCTACAAAAACAGTGCCACTTACTGGACTTAAAGGCGGAGCTTGAGAATTGACTTGCTCCACTTGCAAGGAACCACGCAATGGGTATTCTGGACTGACTGCTTTGAGAGAGGCTAACTTACTATGCTCACCGGCAGTTGCCATGCTTGGGAATACTACTGTCTGAGCAATGCGTAGTTGCCGACTTTGCGCCTCTTCTATCAATTGCGCCGGCAAAGGTTGATCAGCAGCAATGAGCAAGTCAGAGGCTAAGAGCTGGCGTGCATCAAATTCAAATGCGCGATGCATCCGATCTGCTAGAAAACTAACGCTGGTTAAAGCACTCACAGAAATAATGAGCGCTACTAATAACCACTTCAGCTCTTTTGAGCGAAGGTCTTGTCGAATGCCCCGTAAGAAGCTAGTCAAAAAATAAATCAAACTGCCTGAATCTGGCCGCCATCAATCCGCATGACAGTGCCAGTAATAAAGGAAGCATTTTCGCTAGCTAAAAACGCTGCGGCGTCTCCGTACTCTTTTGGATCACCATAACGACCCATCGGAATTTGGCGCAAACTCGCTTTGACAACTTCTTCATAAGCAATACCTTCACGTTTTGCTCTAGCCTCATCTAATTGACGCAGACGATCTGTTGCAACTCGTCCAGGCATGATGACATTGACGGTGATGCCCTCTTTGGCTACTTCAGCGGCCAAGGTTTTAGACCATGCCAATAAGGCAGCTCTTAAGGTGTTTGAGATTGCGAGGTTTTTAATGGGGGCAATTGCCCCAGAGGTAGTACTCGTGATAATGCGACCCCATTTACGCTCACGCATGCCAGGCAAAACACGATCAGTAATAGCAATTAATGACAGCACCATATCGTTAAAACTCTTTTGCCACAGTGCTGGGTCTTGTCCAGCAGCGGGCGTAGGTGGAGGTCCGCCAGTGTTATTAATTAAGATATCAATCGGGCCAAGTTCCTTCTCAACCCTAGTGACCAAGCTATCAATCACAGAAGAGTCTGACAAGTCCCAATGGAGTGCTAGAGGAATGCCGCCAGCTGCCTCAATCAGCTCAACAGACTTTTGCAATCCCTCCGGACTGCGGCCTGTCACAGCAACCTTCACACCTTCGCGCGCAAGTGAAACTGCCATCGCTTGACCCAGTCCGCGGCTTGAAGCCATGACTAAAGCAACCTTACCTTTGATCCCTAAATCCATACTGTCCCCACCTATTTTGTTCTATAAAGTTCTATTTAATGCGTTAATTCAAATCTTAGTCTAAAGTCAGTTTTTGTTTTGCAACTACTTCTTTGTATACGGTGTATTCCGCCTTCATTTCTTTGGCAAAAGCTTCCGGCCCGTTAACGTTAATGATAGAGCCAGTATCCTCAATACGCTTTTTAACTGCTGGATCGGCAGTGGCCACTTTAAGGGCAGCGTAATACTTATCCACCACATCCTTCGAAATGCCTGCCGGACCCAACAATCCGTAATATGCCATGCGGTTTACTGGCGCCAAACCTACTTCAGAGAACGTTGGCACATGAGGTAATTGCGCCAAGCGCTTTGGAGCAGCAATCACAATTGGCACCAGCTTGCCATCCTTAATGAAAGGCAAAGAGGATGGTAAGTTATCAAAAATCATGGAGACTTGACCACCCACGGTGTCTGCTAATGCGGGACCTGCCCCACGATAAGGGATGTGAACAATAAACACGCCAGTTAAGCTTTTAAATAACTCTGTTTGCAAATGACCAATACCACCCGTACCAGAACTCGAATAAGAATACTTACCAGGGTTTGCTTTTAAGACCTCCATAAAAGTCTTGAAGTCTTTAGCAGGAAAAGCTGGATTCACAGCAATGATGTTCGGTGTCGCTGCAATGTTACTAATTGCTGTGAAATCGGTAATGGGGTCGTAACCAATTCTGGAATTAATCGCTGGATTAGCTGCAGTAGTAGATACCGTTGCCATGCCGATGGTATAACCATCCTTGGGTGCGCGCATGACTTCAAGCGCGCCTACAGATCCTCCGCCACCGGCTTTGTTCTCGACAATCACCGGCTGACCTAATTGACGACCCAGCGCATCACCGACTGCACGCGCAATGATGTCGGTACTGCCACCTGGAGCGAAAGGAACTATCAGGCGTATTGGCTTATTAGGGAAAGTTTGTGCTTGAGCACCTGAAAATAAGCACAAGCTAAAAAATAAAGCTGCAAAGACGTTTTGCAGTATGACTCTCAACGGGATGAATTTCATTAACTTACTGTCCTATCGGTTTCGGTAGCTTGCCAGCATATTGATAGAGCTGTTCTTCGTACTGTTTGAAAATTTCAGCAAGGGCTTGTTGCTGACCCAATACAAGCGCTTCAGGAGTATTGTCTTTGAGAGGAATGCGCTTGGTGTAGCGATTTGCACCAATCAAGGGATTGGTTTTACTGCCATTGATTACAGTCAAAAAGAATTCCACGCTAACTACTGCTTCAGGTCTTACACGATAGTCGCCATAAAACTCGTTCACACTCGTTTGTAATGTGTAGTACGGGAAAAAACTATTGCCCTGTCCTACTGCTGCAGCAAAAATATTGGCATTGTTAAGCCATTGACGTTCAGCATTACCAATCATCTCCGATGGAATGGTTGAGTAAATATTGTAAAAATCTTTCTCATAGCGCTGATCACCCAAACGATAAACCAAAGACTTGCCATCATATGGAGCAGCAACAGAGACTGCCCCTACTTTTAGCCAAAAATCTGTTCTAGCCTGACGTGGTACACCAGTTCTCTCGGGCGAAACCATCCAGCTAGTGGGAGTGACAGGAGCCCTACTTGGTAAAGAACAAGCAGTTAGGCTAAGGGCAACAGCAATCAGAAAAATGCGCTTCATCATTTTTGAACCCCAGACTGGCCTTGAGTCCCATTCATGGGTAAGGAAATTTTTGCGGGAGGCTCGCCCCATATCAAGCTTGACGGTGATTGACTGGCAATGCGAGAAAACTCATTTAGCTGTTCACTAGTCTGCTTCAGATTCTCAATAGTCAATTGCGTATCACCCTGCATGCTGGTAACTGTTTGGCGTAAGGCAACCATGGTTCCCACTAACTCACGCATGAGGATATTAAGCTCATCCTTATCGGTCACCTTAGCAATCCGCTCAAGGATCACGTTCATATCTTTCACAGAGCGGACTAATCCTTGATTATCTTTACCGTCACCCGCCATTAATGTATTGAGATTACCTAACAGAGCGTCAAATTTTTGTTGTGTACCATCAATATTGATCTGGTTCATGGCATCAATCAGCTTTTGAATACCACCAATGATTTGATCTGCCTGGTTAGGCAAAGACGGAATTACAGGATACTCTGGCTTCCATTTGTAAGGCAAAGGCGGGAATGTGTCTACGTTTGGCGTGAAATTAAATTCAATGTAGTTCACACCAGTAATGCCTTGCGACTTTACCTGGGCACGTAAACTGTTTTTGACAAACTCCTTAATCAGATCCTCGTTGACCATTTCACCAAAGATCTGCATGCGGACGACGACATATTGCAGGCGATCATGAAAAGGCACTTCCTTTTCATAAAGATCTCCAGATAAACCAATAAAAGTAACCTGGCCGATCTTAACCCCTCTAAATCTCACTGGAGCTCCAGTATCCAGACCTGTTACCGACTGTTTAATATAAGTCTCAATGGTGAAAGACTTTTTGAAAATTTGGCCTGAACCAAAAATCAAAATCACGGTGAGGAGCACGCCGATGGCGCCAAGCACAAAAACGCCTAAGCGGAAATAATTAGGATTGGAGTTATTACTCATGCTGCGTCCTTAGTCGTAATGCGATTAAAGAATTGATGCACGCGAGGATCGGTGCTGGTATCACGTAATACTTTAGGGTCACCCTCGGCAATGATGCCTTTCGCGGCTTTATCCAGCATGATCACCTTATCTGCAATGGCATAAATACTAGCCAATTCATGCGATACGATAACAAAGGTAATGCCAAGGTTTTTAGATAGATCCATAATAGTTTGATCTAAGTCCGCCGAAGTAATTGGATCGAGACCGGCTGAGGGCTCATCCAAAAAAAGTATCTTAGGATCGAGCGCCATGGCTCGCGCGATCGCTGCTCGCTTTTGCATACCGCCACTAATCTCGCTAGGCATGTAAGTCTCATAGGGCAGCAATCCAACCAAATCTAATTTACACCGCGCCAAAAGATTCATTTGGTCTTGCGTTAATTGGGTATATTCCTGCATGAATAATGTGACGTTATCAAGCAGGTTCATCGAACCAAATAAAGCGCCTTGTTGATACATCACCCCAAAGCTCGTCATGATTTTTTGGCGATCAGCACCCTGCGCTGCAGTGATATTTTGCCCTTCAATCAACACGTCACCTGACAAGGGCTGATATAAACCAAAGAGATTCTTAAGAAGACTAGATTTGCCGCAGCCGGAGCCACCCAAAATCACAAAAATCTCGCCGTTATTCACCGTGAAGTTGAGATCTTTCATTAATACGTTAGAGCCATAGCCAACGGTCAGGTTTTGGACATCGATAGCATAAGAGCTCTTTGAAGTGGTCACTGGTGCGTTCATCAGAAACCTGTCTTATACGAGATAAAAGCAAAAATACCGTCAACCAAGACGATCATCACGATACTACTCACTACCGCGCGCGTGGCTGAGATACCTACTGCTGCTGCACCAGTGCCTGTTTGCATGCCCCGCAGACATCCCATCGCAGAGACCACCACACCAAATAAAGTAGCCTTAATTAGTCCTGAAAGAATATCTTCTACATCAATGGCACTCAACATGCCATTATAAAAATTAATAAAGGGGATGCCATATATCAACATCGTTAACATCGACGCAAAGATGCTCACGATATCGGCAAAGAGTGTCAATATCGGCGCAACTAAAATACCAGCGAGTACTCTTGGAACTACCAAGAAACGAATTGGACTGAGTCCACCCGATACCAAAGCATCGACTTCGCTATTGACTGTCATCGTGCCAATCTCAGCAGCAAATGCTGCAGAGGATCGACCTGCTAACAAGATTGCGGTGATTAAAGGACCCATTTCACGGACGACTCCCAATGCCGCCAAGGGACCCACAAAAGAGGTAGCGCCAAACTGTTCCATGCCAATCGCAGCCTGAAATGAAAGGATGACGCCAATCAGGAAGGCCACCAGCCCCACAATAGGTAGCGCAGCAACACCCGCCTCAACAGCAGTATTTACAAAATCGCCCCAGCGCACTTGCTTGATATGACGTATGGACCAAACCAAATCAGCAGCAAGGTGACCAGTAAAAGTGATGAGCCCACGTGCATCATCAATAATATTTTGTGCAGCGATACCAGTACTAACAATGAAACTTCGTTTTGGCTTAACTACTGGCACTGGAAATAAATGAGAGATCGGATCAAACTCATTGAGCAGGGGTTGGTAACGAGAGTCTAATCCGACTAAATCAAACTGTGCACCGGCTTTTTGTTGCGCCTCTTCAATTCCAATCAAAAAAGCAATGCCCGCACCATCTAAGGAGATGACTTGTGATGCATCAAAGGTCAATGTTGCCGTTTTGATATTGGCTGGGGAGATTTGCGCTAACCAAGCGTTTTGCGCCAAGCGCATCTGAGTCCACACGCCACCTAAACTATAGGCATTGACTATGCCACTAAGCGCAATCTTGGCACGGGAAGAATCAATTTGTGACCAGACTGCCACTGGAGTGCTGGATGCTATAGAAACAGTGGATATAGTGTCAGAAACATTCATTTAGAGACTATAAGGTATCTAGAGGAAAGCTTTGTGAATTGCGCCAAAATGAAAAAGGGCCCAGTTTTTTAACTAGGCCCCTATATGAGGTGGTGCGGCTGGCAGGAATTGAACCCACGACCCCTTGGTTCGTAGCCAAGTACTCTATCCAGCTGAGCTACAGCCGCAACAGCCATAATTATGCCATGGAAGAGAAGAACTACATTACCCCAGCCGGTCATGAGCGGATCAAAGCCGAGCTATTGCAGCTCTTAAACCTTGATAGGCCGGAGGTTGTTAAGGTGGTCCACTGGGCAGCAAGTAACGGCGACCGCTCAGAAAACGGGGACTATATCTATGGAAAAAAGCGACTACGGGAGATCGATCGGCGGATTCGTTTCTTAAACAAACGGCTTGAATTTGCCGTGGTGGTCGACAATTCTGCTCGAAAATCCGGTGATGCGGATGCCGAACAGATTTTCTTTGGAGCAAGCGTGACCTACTCATCTCTGGAGGGTAAAGATGCCGGCAAAGAAACTACGATCACCATCGTTGGTGTTGATGAAGTTGATTTAGAGAAAAATCATGTCAGTTGGGTTTCGCCGATAGCTAAGGCTCTAATTAAAGCCAGGCTTGGTGACTGTGTCTCGATTCAAACACCTAATGGTCATGCTGAAATAGAAATCCTAGACGTGCAGTATCTCTAGGTGAACTTTTTAAAGTGCGCGAGTACGGGTAACGCGCATGACATCAGGATTAGCCCGTAAACTGCGCATGACTTTAGATAAGTGCAGTCGATCATAAACTTGGATCGTAAAGCGAATGGTGACCGAGTCTTCCTTGAAGCGATCATCCATAGATACATTCATGATGTTGGAATCTGCAGAAGTCACGCTACTAGCCACCCGGGCCAATACCCCCTTACCTTGACGCGTATCAATTGCTAAGTCAACCTCAAACTCCCGATTGAGTTCTTTACTCCACTCAACTTCCACCCACTTATCACCGTCTTTAGATAGCATCCGTAAGGCAATAGGACAGTCATTAATATGCACTTGTAAACCTTCGCCTTTGCCAAGGTAACCAATAATATTGTCGCCAGGAATAGGATGGCAGCAGGATTGAAAACTAATCGAGTTACCTTCGCGACCATCGACTAAGATTGCTTGAAGCTGATGATGGTGTGTTTCTTGATGGGGAGCTACCCAATCTACCGCGCCAAGACGTATCTGTTCGCCGCCACCCTCGTCATCCACTAAAATTTTGAGACGAATCGCCAGCTCTTGGGGTGAGCGACGACCCAAAGCAATATTGACGCAGGCTTCCTCACGTGTTTTATCACCCGTCCAATGCATGAGCTTCTCCCAAACCTCAGGACTCAGCAATCCAGCATCTACTCCTTGTTGACGCAAACTATTTGCAAGCAATCTTTCGCCCAACTGGAGAGATTCTGAATAGTGCTTGGTTTTGAGTGAATGGCGAATCGAAGCACGCGCTTTACCGGTACGAACAAATGCCAACCAACCGGGATTAGGTTGAGAATTGGCTGAGGTCACCACCTCAATGATGTCGCCATTCTTAAGTTCGCTTCGTAGTGGTAATTGCAAGCCATTGATTTTGACTGCTACACAAGTATTGCCTAAATCGCTATGAATAGAGTAAGCAAAGTCTAAGGCAGTTGCACCCCGCGGGAGCGCACGAATTTGCCCTTTTGGTGTGAATACATAAACTGCATCGGGGAATAAATCAATCTTGACGTGTTCTAAGAATTCTTGAGAGTCGCCGCTACTATCCTGAATATCAATCAAGGACTGTAACCATTGGTGAGCGCGATTTTGTACCTCGCTCATATCGGGAGAGCCGTCTTTATAAGCCCAGTGAGCCGCGACACCTGCTTCTGCTACAGCATGCATATCGGTTGTACGTATCTGAAACTCTACTGGTACACCAGATGGGCCGAGTAAAGTGGTATGCAAAGATTGATAGCCATTCAATTTTGGAATCGCAATGTAATCCTTGAATTTGCCAGGCATGGGCTTATATAGCGAATGTAGGATTCCGAGCGCACGATAACACTCATCAATACTGCTCACAGTGACACGGAATGCATAGACATCTAAAACTTGGGAGAAGCTCACCTGCTTACTACGCATCTTGTTATAGATACTATATAAAGTCTTCTCACGGCCTCGAAGATCAACGTCTAAGTTTGCTTTTGCAAAAGCCATACGAGAAGTCTGCAAAATCTTTTCAACCATTTCTTTACGGTTACCTCGGGCACGTTTAACAGCACCCTCAATGACACGAAAGCGCATCGGCATGGAATAACGAAAGCTAAGATCTTGCAAATCTCGATAGATAATATTTAAACCAAGACGGTGAGCAATCGGCGCATAAATCTCAATGGTCTCAGCGGCTACCCTACGGCGCTTTTCCATCGGTACAGCGTCTAGGGTGCGCATATTGTGAGTGCGGTCGGCCAACTTCACCAAAATTACACGGACATCGCGCGCCATCGCCATGAACATTTTACGGAAACTCTCCGCTTGCGCTTCTGCATGACTCTGAAACTCGAGCTTATCGAGTTTGGTAAGACCTTCAACCAGCTCTGCAACTTTGGTGCCAAACTTCTCTACCAGATCTGCTTTAGTACTACCTGTATCTTCAATCACATCATGCAAGAGCGCAGCCATGATCGAGGGCGCATCTAAACGCCATGTAGCACAAAGCTCTGCTACCGCTACTGGATGAGTAATATATGGCTCCCCACTATGACGGTATTGACCTAAGTGAGCCGCATCAGAAAACTGAAAGGCTTTTTTAACTTGCGAGATTTCTTCAGGCTTGAGATAACTCAACTTAGAGAGCAGACCCTCAATCGATACAACTTGATGCTTTAGAGGAAGACTCGGTGCCGAAGTAGGCCCGAATAAATGGCGGCTAGATTGCGCCAATAAACTCGCTATAACGGACTTCTTACCGTTATGATTGCTGGCAATAATGGGTGTATCTGATGGGGTACTTAAAAGATCTACAGGAAGATCAGTTTGCACTACCCCTAAGGAGACCTCATTGGGCGAGACCCCTCCTACTAATTCCGATGTCTTGGTCGTTCCTAAAGGGAGCTCCACACCGGAACTCCTTTATTACAAAGGAACTTTGGTCAACATGTCACGGTCAGTTACACCAGCGGCTACTTCACGCAAAGCAACAACCGTAGCTTTATCTCTGGACTCAACACGTGGGGAGTGACCTTGAACTAATTGACGTGCGCGATAGGTCGCAGCCAATACCAGTTCAAAACGATTAGGAATGGTTTTAAGGCAATCTTCTACAGTAATACGGGCCATGCTGAACTCACTTAATTTAGCTTCAATACCTATAGGATAACTGATTAGACCCCAAGGCGCCTTAAAAGAGCTGGATTTCGGGCCATACTGGGTCCAGAACGAAGGCGACTGGAGGCCAAAATATGCTTTAGGTCCATCAGGGCCTGGTCAAAAGAATCATTCACCACAATGTAATCTGCCTCGTGGGCATGCATCAGCTCTATATGCGCTGCTGCTAAACGTCTCTGAATCGTCGCTTCATCATCTTGCCCTCTTTTGCGTAAACGCTCTTCTAAAGCTTCTATCGAGGGAGGGAAAATAAAGATCCACTGTACAGAGGGAATCAGTTTTCGAATCTGTTGCGCCCCCTGCCAATCAATCTCCAGCATGACATCGCTACCAGCTTGCATTTGAGATTCAATCCAAGGTTTTGAAGTTCCATAAAAATGGCCATGCACTTCTGCCCATTCTAAAAAGTGACCTTGATCTCTTTCAGCAATGAACTCTTCTTTAGTAGCAAATCGATAATCTTTACCGTCGACTTCACCAGACCTTGGTGCGCGGGTTGTAGTGGATAAAGAAAGCTTGAGACCTGCATCTTCTTTTAGTAGGGCATTCACTAAAGATGACTTGCCTGCGCCAGAGGGCGCAACAATCATGAGCATGCTGCCTTGATAAGAAGGGGTCAAAATAGAATTAGTCATCAATCAATGGAGTGGATTACGAATTATTCACTATTCTAGGTTTTGCACTTGCTCGCGCATTTGCTCAATCAACAGTTTGAGCTCTAAAGCAGCTTGGGTGCATTCCTCCGAAACAGACTTAGAGCTTAAGGTATTGGCCTCACGATTAAGTTCTTGCATCAGAAAATCCAAACGCTTACCAACCGGACCTTTACCAGCCAGAGCAGTATCAACTGCTTGCAGATGAGTCTTGAGTCTTGCAAACTCTTCAGCAATATCAATTCGCACCGCATAGAGAACGACCTCTTGTCGAATACGCTCCATGAGCTCAGTACCAGACTTAGCTTGTTCTTGGGCAGCTAATGCTTCAGATAGGCGTTCGGTTAGCTTTTCTTGATACTGAGAAACGTATTCTGGAACCTTGGGTTCGATTACCTTCACAATCTCGCGCATCTTGTTAGTGATATTGGTTAGCACACCAACCAGCGCTTTACCTTCAGAGTTGCGACTTTCTATCAACGCATCCAAAGCGGCGCGCCCCGCTTCCACCGTTGCGGCAATCCAACCTTCCTCTTCGCCTCGAGGCTCTGAAACAATGCCTGGCCAACGCAGAACTTCGGCAATACTAAGCTCTTGGGCTTTCGGAAATGCTTCCTGGGCTTTTTCTTGGAGGGTGTAGAGTGCATCCAGGCGATCTTGCTGAAGCGCCCCTAGCGCATGAGGATTACTCTTAGCCGCACCAGCAGCGCCGCTATTGACTCGCCATGCTGCCCGAAACTCTACCT
Organism: Polynucleobacter sp. es-GGE-1; assembly: GCF_018882005.1. NCBI lineage: Bacteria > Pseudomonadati > Pseudomonadota > Betaproteobacteria > Burkholderiales > Burkholderiaceae > Polynucleobacter > Polynucleobacter sp. es-GGE-1. The sequence continues at coordinate 84,765 of NZ_JACVPE010000011.1, read as the reverse complement.
TGCCCCGAGAAAGACTATGGGTCGCCATTTCTCGTAAGGCAGGTTCAGCTCCTCGGCACTCATCCGGAAGACGAAAGCCTAAATCCAGAAAGCGGCTGTTTACAGCCCGACATTCCACCTGCAGATCAGCCACAACGCCAGCCCCTAAGGAGACTTGGCGAGAAGCGCTGCCATAACCAGTCATGCTCGATATCATATGGACATTGTAGATTCTTTATAGCCACTTTAGGACAAACCCATGAGCAGCCCAAATTCAGCCAATATCTCTCGTCCCAGCGGTCGTAAGCCCAAAGACTTGCGCCCTGTCACGATCTCTAGAAGCTTTACCAAGCATGCTGAAGGTTCTGTGCTGATTGCCTTTGGTGATACCAAGGTTTTGTGTACTGCCAGCATTCTCGATAAAGTGCCGCCCCACAAACGTGGCTCAGGTGAAGGCTGGGTCACTGCGGAGTACGGCATGCTGCCTCGATCCACTCATACTCGCAGCGATCGTGAAGCAGCCCGCGGCAAACAATCGGGTCGTACTCAAGAAATCCAGCGTCTCATTGGTCGCGCTATGCGCAGCATCTTTAATTTAGAAATCTTGGGTGAACGTACCATCCATTTAGATTGCGATGTTTTGCAAGCCGATGGTGGTACTCGTACCGCTTCTATCACTGGCGCTTATGTAGCTGCGCGTGATGCGGTCAATCAATTACTCAAAAGTGGTGCGCTCACTCAAGATCCCATCATCGATAGCGTAGCCGCAATTTCCGTTGGCATCTATCAAGGCGTTCCCGTTTTGGATTTAGATTACCCAGAGGATTCTTCTTGCGATACCGATATGAATGTGGTCATGACCGGTAAAGGCGGCATGATTGAGGTACAAGGTACTGCAGAGGGCGCAGCATTCTCTAGAAGTGAGCTGACTGCCCTATTAGATTTAGCGGAGCACGGCATTCAAGAGCTGACTCAATTACAGATTGATGCATTGAAATGAATAGAGAATAAACAAGCATGATCCAAAAGCTGGTTCTCGCGTCCAATAACGCTGGCAAGGTACGGGAGTTTCAGGCACTTCTTGCACCCTTAAATTTCCAAGTCATTCCCCAAGGCGAATTGGGTATCCCCTCTGCAGAAGAACCTCATCACACTTTTATAGAGAATGCGCTTGCTAAAGCACGTCATGCTAGCGCAGCTAGCGGTCTGCCGGCATTGGCTGATGACTCTGGCATTTGCGCACATGTATTAAATGGTCAACCTGGCGTTTTATCAGCGCGTTTCGCTGGAGAGCCAGCGAATGATGCTGCTAATAATCAAAAGTTAATTCAGGAATTAAAGGGGCAAATCAATCGCGGCGCACATTATGTTTGCGCTTTAGTATTTGTCAACAGCGCTGATGATCCAGAACCCATGATCGTACAAACGCGGTGGTATGGAACATTAATTGATGATCCAAAAGGTACTAATGGCTTTGGCTATGATCCGTATTTCTTTCTGCCAGAATTAGGCCTTACAGCCGCAGAGTTGAAACCCGAGAAGAAGAATGCCATTAGCCATCGTGGTCAAGCCCTGCGTGAGCTGATTATTCAATTGCAGACTCGATCTAGCCGTGCCTAAGTTGCAAGCCAATGCTGTTTCGCTAACAGCACTTCCTCCTTTATCCCTCTATATCCACTTCCCTTGGTGTGAAAAGAAGTGTCCTTATTGTGATTTCAACTCCCATCAGATTAAAGAAGGGACCAGCAATAAGTCTGGCTTTGATGAGCAGCGCTACATCAAAGCATTGATTGCCGATCTAGAAACTGAGCTTCCCAATATATGGGGTCGACAAGTGCACAGTATTTTTATTGGTGGTGGTACACCCAGCCTCTTATCACCCGAAAGTATGGATGAATTACTCTCTGCCATTCGTGCTCGCATCAATTTAGATGCAGATGCTGAGATCACGATGGAGGCCAATCCTGGATCAATTGAGGCTAATAAGTTTGCCGCTTTTGCGAAGTGTGGCATCAACCGAGTATCTATAGGTATACAAAGTTTTCAAGATGAGCAACTAAAGGCTTTGGGACGTATTCACAATGGCGAAGAAGCTAAACGGGCTATTCAGATTGCTTTAGATAACTTCAAATCGGTCAACCTAGACCTGATGTATGGCTTACCCAATCAAAGTCTCGAGGCTGCAAAAGCTGACGTTGAAACTGCCTTGTCCTTCAAGACACCTCATTTGTCTTTTTACAATCTCACACTAGAGCCTAATACTTACTTCGCCAGCTTTCCGCCAAAACTACCTAGTGATGATGAAATTGATGCCATCTTTGAACAGAATCTCGATCTACTAGCTAAGGCTGGCTACAAGCGCTACGAAGTTTCTGCTTATGCCAAGAAGGCTCAAGAATGCAAACACAATCTTAATTATTGGCGCTTTGGTGACTACATTGGCATTGGTGCTGGCGCTCATGGAAAAATTTCTTTCCCAGATAAAGTTACCCGTCAAGTAAGAGAGCGTCATCCAGATACCTATATGTCTGCTATGGAAGGCAAAGGCAATGCCTTGATTGAATCCAAGGAGATTGAGGCTAAAGATCTACCTTTTGAATTTATGCTCAACACCCTGCGCTTGACCGATGGTGTTGACACCAATACCTTTAGTGAGCGCACTGGTCTGCCTTTAAGCGTCATTAGCAAAGGCTTAGCCGAAGCAAGCAAAAAAGGCTTGTTGGATGAGAACCCCAGCAAGCTCAAAGCCACAGCATTAGGCTTGCGCTACTTAAATAATCTGCAAGAGGTATTTTTAGATTGAGCTGATTTGCTCATCTGACTTACATTCTAATTACTTGCCAACCCAAATTGGTAGCTCACCCTTTAAAAACGAAGCGACGCCGTTTTTGAAATCATCGCTGCCGTAAGTTTCACGAATCAGGTCTTGGCAGTCTGGAAGTTGATTAGCAATAATCCTCGCCATCGCCAGCTTACTTGCTTTTTGGGTAATCGGGGCCAGTTTGGATAAGCGTTCAGCCAGGACATCCGCTTCTTTATCAAGCCGATCCGCATCATGGATTGCCAGTAAGTAACCCTGAGCATGCAACTCCTTAGCCGAAACCATCTCAGCCAAGAGAAGCATGCGCCTAACAATATTCATACCCATATGAGCGGCTAACCAGGCGATATTGCCGGGATAAAGACAATTACCAAGAGTTCTAGCAATGGGAACACCAAACTTGGCATCTGGCGTGGAGATCCTAAAATCACAGCAAGTCGCAATTGCTAGGCCACCGCCGACTGCCATGCCATCAATTACAGCAATGGTTGGGATCGGAAGTAATGCTAAGGGGTTGAGATAGTCATGTATTGCCTCTTCATATCGAATACCATCTTCCCCATCTTTAAAGCTAGTGAATTGAGCGATGTCGCTACCCGAGACAAAAGACTTACCGCCTGCACCCCGAAAGATAGCAACACGAATACTTGGATTCTTGGCAAGATCCTCACAGATTGTTTTGAGACTTTGGTACATCTCAACCGTCATCGCATTGCGCGCAGCGACATGATCAAAGGTAATGTACGCAATCTTGTCACGCAACTCGATAGTGACTTGTGCGGCCTTAGCGTCTAGCTCTTTTTGTGTCATGCGTGAAACTTATTCAGCCTTGATGTTCAGGCTCTTGACCAAACGTTGGTACTTAGCAAGCTCAGCTGTTAAAAAGAGGCTAAATGCTGCCGGTGTTACTGGGCCTTCAGGTTGCAAGCCTTGCGAATCCAATGTTTTCTTAATTTGAGGATCAGCCATCGCCGCTTTAACAGCCTGGTCAATCTTATTCACATCTACTGGATCCATTCCTTTTGGCCCCATGATGGAATACCAGTTAGTCACATCAAAACCAGTGATGCCTACCTCGTTGAAGGTTGGAACATTGGGAAGAATCGATAAACGCTTGGGTGTTGAGATTGCCAAGGTTTTTAAGCTACCGTCTTTAATTTGCTGTAAGTTCGGCGGTAAAGTGTCAAAGTTCATCGTGATTTGACCACCGAGCAAATCAATAATGGCTTGGCCACTGCCTTTGTATGGCACATGATTGATCTGAATACCTGCAATCTTTCCAAACAAAGCACCAGCTAAGTGCTGAGTACTGCCAATACCAGAGGAGCCGTAAGTCATTTGACCTGGGTTGGCCTTAGCTAATGAGATGAGCTGCGCTACTGAGTTCACCGGCAATGAAGACTTCACGACTAAAACGTTTGGTACATAACCGAGATAGGTAATTGGCGTGAAATCTGTCGCTGGGTTGTATGGCACATTAGTCAATACAAATGGTGCGATTGCATTGGAATTGGAATGCCCCACTAACAAGGTATAGCCATCCGGAGTAGATTTAGCGATCTGGTCTGCAGCAATCGTTCCCGCAGCACCTGATTTGTTTTCCACAATCACACTCTGACCAAGGATCTCACTCATTTTTGGGGCAATGGCACGAGCGACAATATCAGTGCCGCCACCAGGAGCAAAACCGACAATCAAGCGAATCGGTTTTGTTGGAAAGGATGCTTGTGCAAGAGCGAGCCATGAATAAGCTCCTAGCGCTAATGCCACTAAGCTACGAAGCGCCAAGGGTTTCAGGAACATAATGCCTCCAATATTGTTTTAATGTGTTTGATACTATTAGAACTTCATTCTAAACATATATAAACCATCGAGACAATGACGAAAACACCTACGAAAGCAGGCACTAAACCCCTCCCCCTATCTGGAGTGAGAGTGCTGGATGTGAGCCAAGTAATGGCTGGTCCCTACTGCTGCATGCTCTTGGCTGACTTGGGCGCTGATGTCATCAAGATTGAACCACCGGGCACTGGTGATCAAACTCGAGCTGCCATGGGATTTAAGATGAAAGGCTCAGATAGCATGGGCTTTCTGAACATGAATCGTAATAAACGCAGTCTTACCCTCAATCTCAAAACAGAAGCAGGGAAAAAAGTATTCTTTGAGCTTGTTAAAACTGCCGATATCTTAGTAGAGAACTATCGCCCCGGCGTGATGAAAAAACTCGGGATTGACTACCCCACGCTGCAAAAGATCAATCCCGGCTTGGTCTATGCCAGCATCTCTGGCTTTGGACAAACAGGGCCCTGGGCAGATCGTCCTGGTTTTGATTTGATGGCGCAAGCCATGTCTGGCGTGATGAGTGTTACTGGCTACCCCGATGGTCCGCCGGTTAAGGCGGGCGTGCCAGTAGCTGATATCGGTTGCGCTCTGTTTGCGGTTTATGGAATTTTGTCTGCTTATATTGGCAAAACCAAATCTGGTGAGGGGCAATTTATTGACGCCTCCCTATTCGATTCTGCATTAGCGTTTTCTATTTGGGATACGGCGCAATACTGGGGAACGGGTGTTGAGCCCTATAAATTGGGCACAGCCAATCATATGAGCGCTCCTTACCAAGCTATGAAAGCCTCTGATGGCTACTTCGTGATGGGTGCCACTAATCAAAAACTTTGGAAGCTTCTTTGTGAAAAGATTGGACGCTCGGAACTCTTTGAGGATGAGCGCTTTAAAACCAATCCTTTACGCTTGGCCAATCGTATTGAGTTAGCAGCTGAACTTGAAAAAACGTTTATCAGTAAAACGAGTGATGAATGGGTGGATACTTTATTAGCTGCAGGCATTCCAGCGGGTCCGATCAATACTTATCCGCAGGCCTTTAATAGCGAGCATGGTCGCCATCGTAATATGCGCATGGAAATTGATCACCCAATTGAAGGCAAGGTTCCTAATATTGGTTTTGCAGTCAAGCTGATGGGTACGCCGCAACAAGTTCATAAGCATCCCCCTTTATTGGGTGAACATACTAGTGAATTATTAGCAGAGCTGGATATTACTGGTGATGAACTCAAGGCGCTCGAAGCTGGCGGGGCATTTAAACCATAGATTGTGGTGTTTTATATTTACCCATCAGTGAAACATTTATATTTATTAGCCCTATATCTTTTATGCATCACGCATCCTGTGAATGCGCAGACACCCCTTCAGGATGCGGGCACCAACTATTTAAAAAAGCGTGCAGATGCTTTGATGACGATCACTGGGTACTCGCTCACACCAGATGTCACCACAGGAAATCTAAAAATCAATTCAAGCAGCAGCGGTAGATCTGACTTACAAATGACTTCACTAGGCGGAGGAGATCGTATTAGCGCCAATTTCCCACTCTATATGGAAGGAACAATAGCATTCAATCGCTATAACCCAACATTTACTGACGGGGTTGGCAATAGCTCTGTGAACATACCCATGTATTGGAATAGCATCACTGGAACAGGCGGTATCGGCTGGGACTTCCCTATTACAGATCAATTACGTTTTAGGCCCATAGCTAATGTCATGCTTGGACATTTAGAAAGTGATGCTTCTATTGCCACACGTTATATCAACAATAATCGTGACATCAATTTACAGTTTATTAATAGTGGTCGGATGAACTCCTATGGGTTAGGAGGATCAGTAATGCTAGATTATGAGAACTACAAACCTGATCAAGAAATTGATATCGAATTGCGTTACACCAATATTGGCATCCAAACTTTTGATAGCTCCACCGCAGTTCAAGGATCCGCCGATTCACAAAGTCTATCGTTTTGGGCACGCAGCAGAATTCCCACGCCTTTTATGGCACTAGACAGACCGCTCAGAGCAGTTTTTGAAGTAGCCAATACTCAATTTTTAGGCGATTTACGTGGAACACTCGGATTTAGCTCGCTGTCGTCTCTCGGAACTGGTATTGAGCTGGATCGAAGTGCATCAGATCCCATATTCAGCAGGATACGTCTTGTATTCCGCTACCAGTTCGGCCTGAATGTGAGAGGCACTTCAATTGGCTTGGCAGCCAGTTTCTAAATCAAAAAAGGGCTACTGAGCCCCTTTTCATTTGATATTTTGGCGGAAGAGGTGAGATTCGAACTCACGGAGGACTTTCATCCTCGCCAGTTTTCAAGACTGGTGCATTCAACCGCTCTGCCACTCTTCCATTCGCTGGAATCAGATTTGATTCAAGCCCCAGATTATAAAGACTTTTTGATTTGCTCTTCTAAATGCTTCGCAATAGCAAGGCTAGAAGTGAGCCCTGGGGACTCAAAGCCATAAAGGTTGTAGAGCCCATGCAGGCCATGGTCTTGTGGACTATTGAAGCAAAAGTCTCCTGCTGGAGCATTGACAGGAACAATTTTGGCTCTCACCCCAGAGTAATCAGGTTGCAAGGAACCATCTTTAAGGTCTGGCCAATAGCGTCTCACAGCCTCATAGAAGCCCTCTCCTCGCTTTGGGTTAACGGTGTAATCAATTTGCTCTTCAGCATCAATATCCAACCATTCCACATCAGGCCCAAACTTAGCTTGGCCAGCCATATCTAAAGTCAGATGAACTCCTAAACCTCCAGGCTCAGGAATGGGATAAATCAAATGCGTGAATGGCGATTTACCAGATAAAGAAAAGTAGTTACCTTTTGCAAAATAGGCTTTAGGTATTTGCTCTTGCTTGAGTCCTTCAATTTTGTGAGCTACTGCTGGCGCACTCATGCCGGCACAATTGATGAGTAACTTTGTCTGAATTCTCATGCTATCAGCGCCATCGGCAGCACCAACAAGTAATTCATATCCACCTTCCGCATTTTTGCCAACAGGCTTCACACTTACTAATGGTGATTGATAGGCGACCATACCACCCGCATCTTCAAAGCCACCCAACAGCGAGAGCATATAACTATGGCTATCGACAATACCGGTAGTGGCAGACAAAATCGCTGCCACACATCTGAGTTTAGGCTCTAGCGCTAATGCTTCATTACCTGAAATCATTTTGATCTCTGGTACGCCATTATTTTGGGCTTTGTAGAGAATCGCTTGCAAGTCATCAATCTGTGTTTCATCAGCAGCGACAATGAGCTTGCCGTAAGGCTGAGTGGCTACTTGATGACTGCGGCAATAGTCATAGAGTAGGCGATTCCCCTCTACACAAAGTTTGGCTTTGAGTGAGTCCTTGGGATAGTAGATGCCGGCATGAATCACCTCGCTATTTCGGGCGCTGCTGATGGTGCCAAACGCACTTTCGCGCTCAAGCAAGATGGTCTCGCGACCTTGAAGTGCCATTTCACGGGCGACAGCGAGTCCGACGACACCAGCACCCACAACAACACAATCAACCTGCTCCATCCATCCCCGCCTATATTCGTTTTGTCTATTTACTTACTTGCTGATCTATTTATCTCTATTTATGACTATTTGATGACACTCAATATACCGAAATCCTAACATTTTCAGTGTTTTAGGGGTTTTTGACCCCCCTATTGATAAAATCAAGATATGTCTTCAAAGCCAGATTCGAACAACGTGCACAGTGCTCAAAACCTCCACGGCAGCATGCCGAATGGAGCGCACACTGCAGTCGATGTTGTTTTAGATACGGCCTATCAAGGGATTGATTCTAATAATTGGTCTGATCTATTTAAGCTAGCGCGTAAGTCTAAGCTTCCAGAATTTATCGCTGATATGTTCGCTGGCAAGCATATCAACCAAAGTGAAGATCGCCCCGCTCTGCATTCAGCACTGCGTAACCTTTCAAAATCGCCAGTTATCTTAGACGGACAAGATGTCATGCCTGCCGTGACGGATGTTTGGCGAAGGATTGAAGCGCTCTGCAATAAATGGGTTGGTGTTACCGATGTTATTCACATTGGTATTGGTGGTTCAGACTTTGGACCACGCTTGGCCATTGAAGCACTAGCCCATGTGCCCGACATTGAGAATCGTGGCATGCGGATGCATTTTCTAGCTAATATTGATACCGCTGAATTAGCCCGGATTCTGGATCGCGCACAACCCAATAGCACTCGCGTGATTATTGTTTCAAAGTCCTTTACGACCCTAGAGACCACCATGAATGCCAAGGCAGTAGTCGCTTGGTTGAAAGATAACAACTGCACAAAAGGTCAGATTACTAAAGCCTTATTTGCGGTAACTGCTAATGTACCTGCTGCCAAAGAGTTTGGTATAGCAGATGATCATATCTTTCCATTCTGGGATTGGGTTGGCGGCCGTTACTCTGTTTGGTCAGCAGTAGGCTTACCCATTGCCTTGCAATATGGCTTTAAGACCTTTGAGGAATTTTTGGCTGGTGCACATGCAATGGATTTGCATTTTAAGAATGTACCCCTAGAAAATAATCTACCCGTCATCATGGCGCTAGCTTTACTGTATCAACAAGAAAAGCATGGTATCAAGGCGTATGCCGCCATTCCCTATGCAGATGCTTTAGATTGGTTTCCGAAATGGTTGCAACAACTGGACATGGAAAGCAATGGCAAGAGTGTTGGTAAAGATGGTAAGCCAGTGAAATATTCTTCACCAGTAGTATTTGGTAGTGCGGGCAGCAATGCGCAACACTCCTACTTCCAGCTATTCCACCAAGGTCCTGAGATCATTCCGATTGATTTTATTGCTGTACGCAAACCCATGAGCGCTCGACCTGAGTCCGAAGCGCATCATCGTATTTTGTTATCGAACTGCTTGGCTCAGGCTCAGGCTTTAGCGCACGGCAAGACTGATAACAATCCAAATAATGTTTATCCAGGTAAGCGCCCAAGCAACTTACTACTACTGCCTGAACTCAATGCTTTCTATTTAGGTGCATTACTAGCCTTGTACGAGAACCGTGCTGCTACTTTGGGTGCGCTCTGGAATATCAATAGCTTTGATCAACCTGGTGTTGAGTATGGGAAGGTGTTGGCAAAGCCAATTGAAAAGGCATTAGCGAGTGGCTCAGACCAAGTTGTTGCCAATGAGAGTGTGGATGCTATCACTGCCGAGCGCATTAATTTCCTGAATTCAAATTCTTAATTTTTTCCATCTTTTTATTTTGCGCCCAGCGCTTCCTTTCATTTAAGGGTGTTTCATGCAACTCTCTCCATCTATCTTTAAGGCTTATGACATTCGCGGCATCATCAATGAAACCTTAGATCCATCGATTGCCAAACTCATTGGTCAAGCCTTTGGTACTGAGATGCGCGAGCTTGGCGAGACTGAAATTGTGATTGGTCGTGATGGTCGCTTATCTGGACCGAGCCTGATTGAAGCCTTAACTGAAGGTCTACTCTCCACTGGCATTAACGTGATTGATCTGGGTATGGTTGCTACCCCAATGGTCTACTTCGGTGCGAATCAAATCCTTGATGGTAAACAGCCCAAGTCCGGCATCATGATTACCGGTAGCCATAATCCACCAAACTACAACGGCTTCAAAATGGTTCTAGGTGGTGCTGCGATTTATGGGGATCAGATTCAGGCCTTGCGTAAACGTATTGAAGCCAAACAATTTGCTGCTGACGAATCTAATAAACTCGGCACTCGCAGTAGCTTTGATATTTTCCCGATGTATCTCAAGTACATCGTAGGTGATGTCAAAATTTCACGCCCGATGAAAATTGCCGTCGATTGCGGTAATGGCGTTGGCGGTGCGTTTGCTGGCAAACTCTTTAGGGCTCTCGGTTGCGAAGTACAAGAGCTGTTTTGTGAAGTCGATGGTCATTTTCCCAATCATCACCCTGACCCAGCACATCTTGAGAATCTTCAGGACCTGATTAAAAATTTGCAAAACACGGATAACGAATTAGGTCTTGCCTTTGATGGTGACGCTGATCGTTTAGGTGTTGTGACTAAAGATGGCCAAGTGATTTTTCCAGATCGTCAAATGATGCTTTTTGCTAAGGATGTTCTCTCTAGAAATCCTGGCGGTCAGATTATTTATGACGTGAAATGTACCCGTAACTTAGCCACCTGGGTTAAGCAGCATGGTGGCGAACCCTTGATGTGGAAAACCGGTCACTCTTTAGTGAAGGCCAAGCTTAAAGAAACTGGTGCACCCCTTGCTGGTGAAATGTCGGGTCACATCTTCTTTAAGGACCGTTGGTTTGGTTTTGATGATGGTCTCTATACAGCTGCTCGTCTTTTAGAAATCCTCTCTAAAGAAAAAGATCCTAGCAAGACGCTCAATGAACTGCCTAATGCTATTTGCACTCCAGAACTACAGCTCGCTTGTGCAGAGGGTGAGCCATTTACTTTGCTAGACAGCATTAAAGCCAATGCTAAGTTCCCCAGCTCTCAATCGATTAATACGATTGATGGTGTGCGCGTGGAATATGCAGACGGCTTTGGCTTAGCAAGACCCTCCAATACCACTCCAGTGGTCGTGATGCGCTTTGAAGCAGATAGTGAAGAAGCGATTAAGCGTATTCAGGCAGAGTTTAAAGCTGTACTGTTGGCTGCCAAGCCAGATGCGAAGTTGCCGTTTTAGTGACGACGCAAAAATATCGGGAGTGGATTAAGATTTCGTATGAATTCAACTGTTAGCGCCCCGATTGCCTTTGACTATCCTCAGCAAGATGCTGCTGGGGTTACCTGTACTGCCCAAGCATGGGCAAAGGTCCCGCCTTATTTAGCAGCCCCTGAAAAAGCAACTGTCATTGCCCGCATCAAGCAGCTCTTGATTGAAAAAGATGCTGCTCTGATTGCTCACTACTATGTTGATGGCGATATTCAAGACTTGGCTTTGGAGACTGGTGGCTTTGTAGCTGACTCTCTAGAAATGGCAAGGTTTGGTAAGAACCATCCTGCCAAGAATCTCATTGTTGCCGGCGTTCGTTTTATGGGTGAGTCAGCAAAGATTCTCAGCCCTGAAAAACGTATCTTTATGCCAGACTTAGATGCAACCTGCTCCTTAGATCTTGGTTGTGATGCCAATGACTTTGCCAAATTTCGTGCAGACCATCCTGATCGAGTTGTGGTGGTGTATGCCAATACGAGTGCTGCAGTTAAAGCACAAGCGGATTGGATGGTCACTAGCTCTTGCGCCTTAGCAATCGTGCATCAACTTAAAGTTGAAGGCAAAAAAATATTATGGGCACCGGATCGACATCTCGGTAGGTATATTCAAGAACAGACTGGTGCTGATATGTTGTTATGGAATGGTGCCTGTATCGTGCATGATGAATTTAAAGCGACTGAATTAGAAATTCTCAAAGCCGCCCACCCTAATGCCATGATCTTGGTACATCCCGAGTCACCCCAAGCTGTGGTTGATTTGGCTGATGTCGTTGGCTCAACCTCAGCCATGATCAAAGCAGTGGTTGAAGGTACTGCAAGCGAATATATTGTGGCCACGGATAAGGGTATCTTGCATCGCATGCGCCAGTTAGCCCCTAACAAGAAATTGATTGAGGCCCCCACTGCCGGTAATAGCGCCACCTGTAAGAGCTGCGCTCACTGTCCTTGGATGGCGATGAATGGTCTTCAAGGTATTTTAGATTGCCTGGAAAATACTTCCGGTGAAATCTTTGTTGAAGAACCCACTCGAACAAAAGCCTTGGTTTGTATTGAGCGCATGCTGGACTTTACTAAAAACCACCCTGATCTTTTAGCCAAAGCACAGCATGGCTTTGTCAAAAATATTGGCGCTGCTTAGCTTTTTTACTTTTAGTTTTATATATTAATAATTCTTTCATGTTTGATACCAACGAAACCTTAGAGCAAGCTCGCCAACGCAATATTCAGGATGCGCTCATGGAAGATATTGGCAAGGGCGATTGGACTGCCAAGTTAGTTCCCAATAAAACAGTGCAGGCACAACTAATTGTTCGCCAAGAAGCAGTGCTCTGCGGTGTAGATTGGTTTGAAGGCACGCTCAAGAAACTCGATCCCAATGCAAAGGTAACTTGGCATTATATCGAAGGGGACTTGATGAAGCCTGATACTAAGGTATGCGATATAGAAGCTGATTCTCAAGCCCTTCTGTCTGCTGAGCGTACTTGCATTAACTTCTTGCAAACCTTATCTTGGACTGCCAGTATTACTCGTCAACACGTTGATGCGATTGCCGGGGCCAGCCCTAATCCAAAAGGCTGTACTGTATTGGATACCCGCAAAACAATTCCTGGTTTACGTCAGGCGCAGAAGTATGCGGTTCGTGTAGGCGGGGGCCAAAATCAACGACTCGCACTATGGCACGGCATCCTCATTAAAGAGAATCACATCGCTGCTGCAGGTAGTATTACTGCAGCCTTAAAGAATGCCCAAGCACTCAATGCTGGAGTCGAGATTCAGATTGAAGTAGAAAACTTTGCGGAATTGGAAGAAGCTTTGGCTGCTGGTGCCAAGAGTATCTTGATTGATAACTTCAATACCGATCAAATGAAACAAGCTGTCGCTTTAACGGATGGTCGCGCCTTACTAGAGGCTTCTGGTGGGATTAATTTAGATCAGATGCGCGCGATTGCTGCTACTGGTGTGGATCGCATCTCACTAGGCAAGCTAACCAAGGATGTGAATGCCGTAGATTTCTCGATGAGAATTCTGGGTTAAAGATTTTTCTTTAGGTTTCAGGCAGATTTTCAGTACCCTCAGCTTGAGGGGTCAAAATCGTTGGATATGAGACCGCCCAAGTACCTGGGTAATCGCGGCTGTAATGCAATCCCCTGCTTTCTCTGCGCATGAGTGCTGATCTGACAATGAGTTCAGCACACTCTAGTAAGTTCCGCAACTCAATCAGATCTCGCGTCACTTTAAAGTTGGCGTAATATTCTTGCACTTCATATCTGAGAAGTTTAATTCGGTGGAGCGCGCGCTCTAATCGGCGATTGGTTCTCACAATGCCAACGTAGTTCCACATCAAAGAACGTAATTCATCCCAGTTATGAGAGATCACCACCTGCTCATCAGCATCTTCTACCTGACTCTCATCCCAAAGAGGAAGATGTGGCATTACTGGAGTCTTTAGATTCGAGATATCTTCTGCTGCAGCTTTACCAATCACCACGCACTCGAGAAGTGAATTACTCGCTAAACGATTGGCGCCATGCAAACCTGTGTAGGTTGCTTCACCAACTGCATATAGGCCTGGTAAATCAGTGCGGCCCTTGAGATCGGTTACGACGCCACCACAGGTGTAATGCGCTGCAGGTACAACCGGTATTGGCTTTTTGGTGATATCCAAGCCAAGACTTAAGCAACGCGCGTAAATCATTGGGAAATGCTCTTTAATAAATGCTTCACCAAGATGGGTCGCATCTAAATGGACATAATCAAGGCCATGCTTCTTCATTTCAAAGTCGATGGCACGCGCCACGATATCGCGGGGAGCTAATTCATTGCGCTCATCATGGGCTGGCATAAAACGAGTGCCATCAGGCAGTTTCAATAAGCCACCCTCACCACGCATTGCTTCAGTAATGAGGAAGGTACGATCACTGGGGTGATACAAACAGGTAGGATGAAATTGAATAAATTCCATATTGCCAACACGGCAACCTGCACGCCAAGCCATGGCAATACCATCGCCAGTGGCAGTATCAGGATTACTAGTGTAGCGATAGACTTTGCCAACACCACCGGTAGCTAAGACTACTGACTTGGCTTCAATTGTTTCAACACGATTCTTTTGAATATCTAAGGCATATACGCCATAACACCGATTTGGCTTGCTACGCTGTGTCTTAGCATCTAGTTGACGATTGGTAATGAGATCGAGTGCAATCCAATGTTCCAAAATTCGGATATTTTTATGGGCTCTTGCTTTATCCAGCAACACTTCATGAATTGCCTTTCCAGTTGCATCAGCAGCATGCGCGATCCGGCGATGACTATGGCCACCTTCACGAGTGAGATGCAAACCCATGGGACCAGACTTATCTTCGGTAAAGGGAACGCCTTGCTCCACTAACCATTTAATGGCTTCAGCACTCTCTTCGGCGATGTAGCGAGCTGTTGACTCCACTACCAGTCCAGCACCGGCATCTATAGTGTCGGCCACATGAGAGTCAATACTGTCATGCTCTTTATCCACCACGCCAACAATGCCACCTTGGGCCCAAGCAGTAGCAGCTTCACTCAAGCCCCGTTTGGCCATCAAGATGACTGGCTGGTTCTCAGCCATATGCAGAGCAACGGTTAATCCGGCTAATCCTGCCCCAATAATGAGAACTGGTAACTCAGCTTGGTTTTGGGAGGGTGATGGTGATGAACTTGCCATAGAGGGATCATTCTAAAGGGCAAATCAAATTCGTGAGCTCTAGGTAAAAAGGCTCCATTTTTGGAGCCTTTTTACTGCAATAAATCTGAACGAATAGACGCTTAGATATTGACGGTTAACTCTGGTCCATTTGGTGCATTAGTGCCGTAGCCCATAATCTTGGCAACATCACCGCCCTTAGCGAGCTTGACTGCACAATATTTAAATTCTGGGATTTTGCCAAATGGGTCTAATGCAGAATTGGTAATCAAATTTGCCGCAGCTTCATAGTAGGCAAATGGTATAAAGATCACCCCTCTTGGCGTACCATCATCTCTACGCACATGGATACCAACTTCGCCACGACGTGATTGCACAGTAATGACATCACCAGCAGAAACGCCTAACTGGGTCATATCTTCCCCATGCATTGAGACAGTTGCCATGGGCTCGATTGCATCCAGTATGGTTGCACGGCGCGTCATACTACCGGTATGCCAATGCTCCAACTGACGACCAGTAATAAGTACAAATGGATATTCAGTATCGGGGCGCTCATTTGCAGGAATGATATCCGCAGGAACGAGTTTGACTTTGCCGTCAGGAGTATCAAAAGAGTCATCAAAGACAATTGGACGACCAGGATCTTCAAGTGATAAACAAGGGTAAGTGACACTCGATTCTTTTTCAAGGCGCTCCCAAGTAATGCCTTTAATTGCGCCATGCATTGCTTGACGCATTTCTTCATAGACTGCTGCAACTCCAGCATCAGGACCTGGGTAATTCCAATTGAGGTCCATACGCTTAGCAATCTCTTGAATGATCCACAGATCTGGCTTAGCTTCGCCAGGAGGATTGATTGCTTTTTTACCCATCTGCACCATACGGTCCGTATTGCTTGCAGTACCGACCTTCTCAGGCCAAGCACTTGCAGGTAAAACAACGTCAGCGAGCAATGCGGTTTCAGTCATAAAGATATCCTGCACTACCAAATGCTCTAGAGAGGCTAGTGCATGGCGAGCATGATTAAGATCGGGGTCGCTCATTGCTGGGTTTTCACCCTCGACATACATACCGCGAATTTTATCTGGATCACTATCAGGCGCAGTAATCTTATGCATGATCTCTACCACGGTATAGCCAGGCTTCTTATCAAGAGGCGTTTCCCAGAATTTTTCAAACCAAGCATGCGCTTCTGGATTATCAACTCGTTGATAGTTAGGGAACATCATCGGAATCAAACCAGCATCACTCGCACCCTGCACGTTATTTTGACCGCGCAGTGGATGCAGTCCTGAGCCAGGCTTGCCAATTTGGCCGGTGATGCTCACCAAGGCGATTAAGCAGCGTGCATTATCTGTGCCATGAACGTGCTGGCTAATACCCATACCCCACAAAATCATCGCTGATTTTGTAGTGGCAAACTCTCTAGCCACTTCACGCAGATTTTCGGGTGGAATACCGCAGATCGGCGCCATAGCTTCAGGGCTATAGCCCTTGATATTGTCTTTTAGCGCTTCATAATTATTGGCACGATTCGTAATGAAGTCTTTGTCTGCCAAACCTTCTTCAATAATCGTATAGATCATGGCATTGAGCATTGCCACATCGGTATCTGGCTTGAATTGCATGGTGCGCCAAGCATGTTTACTGATCTCGGTCATACGAGGATCGCACAGCACAATCTTGGCACCGCGTTTAGCAGCATTCTTAAACCAAGTTGCAGCAACAGGATGATTAGCTGTTGGGTTTGATCCAATCAAGAAAATCAAACTGGAGTGCTCAACATCATTGACTTGGTTACTAACAGCGCCCGAACCAACACCTTCTAATAGCGCTGCAACAGATGAGGCATGGCAAAGACGAGTGCAGTGATCAACGTTGTTGCTACCAAATCCAGTACGAACTAATTTCTGGAATAAATACGCCTCTTCATTACTACCTTTAGCAGAGCCGAAGCCAGCCAAGACCTTAAGGCCGTGTTTGTCTTTTAACTCTTTAAGCTTGCCGCCAGCAAAATCCAAAGCCTCTTCCCAAGTTGCTTCACGGAAGATATCTGACCAGTCTTGCTTACCTTCTAGAATAGATTCATCCTTAGGCACCCCTGGTTTACGAATGAGTGGTTTTGTTAAGCGCTGTGGATTATGGATGTAATCCATGCCGAAGCGGCCCTTGACGCATAAACGATTATGGTTGGCTGGGCCATCGCGACCCTCAACACTCACAATCTTTTCATCTTTGACGTTGTAAGTTATCTGACAACCCACGCCACAAAACGGACATACAGAATCCACTTTGCGATCTACTATTTGTGAGCCAATTAAGCCTTTTGGCATCAATGCACCAGTAGGACATGCTTGTACACACTCGCCACAGGCAACGCAAGTGCTGTCACCCATTGGATCATTGAGATCAAACACAATCTCGCTGTGGGCCCCACGCATCGCGTAGCCAATGACATCATTGACCTGCTCTTCACGGCAAGCACGCACGCAACGATTACATTGAATACAGGCATCAAGATTAACTGCCATTGCTGGATGGGAAATATCGTGAGCAACTTTTTCACGCCGTAAGGCTTTCAGCTCTGGGCGCACTGTGACATCCATCCGCGCAGCCCAAGTACTGAGCTCACCATGTTGATGCTTTTGTTCTTCTGCTTTGCTATCACCAACCCACTTAAAACCTTCATCAGGCATATCGGAGAGCAACATCTCCAGTACCAGTTTTTGACTTTTTACAGCGCGCTCGCTATTGGCTTTAACTTCCATGCCTGATGTTGCACTTCTGCAGCAACTTGGAGCTAAGGTACGCTCACCATTGATTTCCACAACGCAAGCTCGGCAGTTACCATCAGGACGGTAACCATCTTTGAAACAGAGATGGGGAATATCAATCCCATGACGTTTTGCAGCCTTGAGAATAGTTTCGCCTTCATAAGAAACAATCGTCTTGCCGTCGAGCTTGAACTCAACGGTTTGGAGTTCGATTTCTTTTGGATTGGTTGGTGCGTTCATAGGTGTCTCGTTCTTCCCTTTTTATATGATTTCTTGTGGGAAATATTTATGAATACAACGAATCGGATTTGGTGCGGCTTGACCTAAGCCACAAATCGACGCATCTACCATGACAGTAGCCAAATCTTCGAGGGTTTCTTGATCCCATGATTTCGCTTGCATCAATTTCGCAGCTTTACCGGTACCAACTCGGCATGGAGTGCACTGACCACAACTCTCGTGCTCAAAGAAGTACATCACATTCAAAGCCATATCACGTGCTTTATCTTTGTCACTAAACACCATCACTGCAGCAGAACCGATGAAACAGCCGTACGGTTGCAGGGTATCAAAGTCCAGCGGAATATCATTCATGGTCGCCGGCAAAATACCACCCGATGCGCCACCCGGTAAATAACCATAGAACTGATGACCATCTTGCATGCCACCACAGTACTCATCAATCAATTCTTGAATCGTGATACCAGCTGGTGCCAACTTCACACCTGGCATTTTCACGCGCCCACTTACACTAAAACTCCGCAAGCCTTTACGATCATGACGACCGAAAGAACTAAACCACTCTGGACCGCGTTGAACAATGTCACGCACCCAATACAGAGTTTCAAAGTTGTGCTCTAGAGTTGGTCTACCAAATAAACCCACTTGTGCAATGTATGGCGGACGCATCCGGGGTTCGCCACGCTTACCTTCAATACTCTCAATCATGGCGGATTCTTCACCGCAGATATAGGCCCCTGCACCGCGACGCAATTCAATATTAGGAATCGGAAATGGTGGATTTGCTTTGAGCTTTGCTAACTCTTTTTCGAGCAATTCACGGCAGCCGTGATACTCATCACGCAAGTAAATGTAGCAAGCATTAATCCCAACGACATTTCCTGCAATGAGTAAGCCCTCAAGGAAGCGATGGGGATCACGCTCTAAATAGGTTCGATCTTTAAAAGTGCCAGGCTCACCTTCGTCAATATTGACAGCCATGAGCTTAGGTGCTGTTTGATCTTTCACGATGCGCCACTTACGACCTGCTGGAAAACCTGCGCCACCCAAGCCACGCAGGCCAGAACTCTCCATCGCCTTGATTACACTCTCAGCGTCTCTCTTACCTTCATGAATTTCTCTAGCTAATGTGTAACCACCTTGAGCACGGTAAGCCTCATAGCCAACATAGTCAGGTGAAACTGCTTGATTCTCGCCTTGCGTAGATACACCATGCTCTGCTAACGCCGCCGGATCAAAGCTGGCATCATCTTTTGCCATTGGCTGGGTAGTTAATTGGTTGCTGACCGCAGCCTTAACTTTTTCTGCTGTAGCAAATAGCACTGGATATTGATGCACTACCGCTACAGGCGCTTGCTCGCAACGACCCACACAAGGAGCTGCTATTACTTTGACCTTGGGATTTCCTAAAATCGCAGGAAGTTTAGCCAATAGGTTTTGTGCACCAGCTAATTCACAAGCAATTCCATCGCATACGCGCACAGTAATATCCGCCACAGGATCGTTGCCGCGCACTACCTCAAAGTGATGATAGAAGGTGGCGACTTCATAAACCTCAGCCATAGGCAAATTCATTTCTTTTGCCAGAGCAACCAAATGTCGATCATGTAATGCACGATACTCATCATTCAGCTTATGAAGATTTTCAATCAGCAAGTCTCGACGATGGGCCGCCTCACCAATCAGCTGTCGAACCTCTGCCAAAGATGTGTCATCTGCTTGACGACCTTTTAATTTACTTTTTCGGCGAATGGTCTCCCTCAAATCATCTGCAGTAGCCACTGCAACTGCTTTAACTTCTTGTGAAGGCTTTGGGTAATTCATATTCTCTAATCTTTATCGTTTTAATGCATCCATTTGCGCTACTCAAAACTAGCTAAAACGCAAAATAACGCTTGATTTTGGGTTATTTCAACCCCTAAGTCCTTGACGGCGCTCAAGGGATTGAAATCAGGGTAAACCCTGATATTAGAGAAGGGATGGAGATGGCTTATCGCCTGGGGGTAAAGAGTAGTCTAGCTTCCGCTCGTAAAGACGTGCCTTATAGCAGTCTTGATAGCCTTTACTACCGATTTGCCAACCAATGGAGGTGCAGTCATCCTGAGCGGCAGACTCAATCGAGCCACAGGCTGTAAGGTTTAAAGCAGCAAAAATAGTAAAAATGAGGAGAAGGCGCGATTTTGTCAAATTCATAATGCAAGTCTACTTGATTCTGAGGTCAATATAGACGTAGTAGATCAACTTTTGTCTGACAACTTTCAGGGAAAGCCGCTACTTGCACTACGCGACCATTATCAGCAACAATCAACAGGTTCCAAATAAATAATATAACTTCAGTGGAGACCTCCTATGAAATCAACCTTGAAATTCCTAGCCGCACTCTTTCTTTGTGCTCAAACCATTCTTTTTAGCAGCGTTGCTCATGCACAAAATCAAGATGGTTTTGTAGACATGATTGATGGGGTGAGCCTCAACGGCTGGAATATTGTGGGTAACGCGAGTTGGGTCATTGGCAATGGAATTGTTGAAGGTAATAAGCCCAGCGGTTTTTTGGTAAGCACCAAAACTTATAAGAACTTTGTTATCAAAGCAGAATTTTGGGCTGAATCCAATACTAATAGCGGTATCTTTATTCGCTGCCAAGACCCCAATAAAGTCTCTGCAAATAACTCTTATGAAATCAATATCTGGGACACTCGCCCGGAACAAGCTTATGCTACTGGCGCAATTGTGGATGTCGCAAAAGTGGATCCGATTCATAAAGCTGGTGGACGTTGGAACACGATGGAGATCGTTGCTAATGGATCGCATTTCAAAGTGACGATGAATGGGGTTGTTACTGTCGCCGATGCGCAAGACAGTCGCTTTGCCGAAGGCCCCATTGCCCTGCAATCTGCAGGCGGAACGATCAAGTTCAGGAAAGTTCAGATCAAGCCAATTTAAGATTTATACAAAAATCTCAATACGATCGCCGCAGGCTATGGGTTTTAATGCCCTATCCTGCTTTTTCATTTTTACAAGCCCGTAATTCGACATCGTTTTTAGTGTTCTAGATAAATTACCTTGCTTACGACCAGTGAGGTCTGCTAACTCAGAGATCGACACGGGCTTAGATGATCGAATGACTTCCAACAGGGCCCGGTTTTCATCACTTAAAACCTGCGCTAAAGAGCGCATAGAGGTAAACCATATTTTAGGATCACTCGACTTAGCCTTCAAATCGCCTCTTGCAATTGCAAGTATGCGTTTTCGAATTTCTTCTTGTGATGCAATGCCAATTTTGATAACTTTCATTTCCCTTTAGCCGCCTTTAATGCTCTATCAACATCAAGGAAGAAATCGCCTAGTAGCTGATATGCATCTTTAAATACATAGTGAACCCCTTGATCATGAGAACTTCGATGCTTATGGTCATATGGTAATTTTCTTCCAGCATAACCAGATCTAGTCTTTAGGGCATGGGCATTGTCATAGCCCATGATCCTCAAGCCCTGAGGATCATGGAGTGTCAACGAATACCGGACACCATGTGGAATTGCAGTTGTAACCTCAACCTGCCAAGCCTCAATCTTCACCCAGTAACCATCCTCTTGATCTATAACCTGTTGATGCAGGTCTAGTAATGTGGAGATGCCGACATTCTTCATCTCCAAACTATATCAGCTAATGATATACCAAAAGTAACAACCCATCCTCAATATAGGGATCTTTTTATGCAGGTGGAAATCCAGCCTTCTGTGCCCACATGTTAGTAAACACATGAATCACCGGTTTTTCATATACGCCCGCTTTAGTGAAAGGCTCATCTTTTAACCATGCATCCACAGCTGCCCTACTTGGAAAATCCATTGCCAGCAAACTACCCACTACGGTATTGCCATCTTCAGAAGTGAGGGGCCCAGCAAAAGCCATGCGCTCTGCTTGTTGTGCCAAGTAAGCACGATGCTCTGGACGTATTTGTACTCGCAGCTCTGATGTACCAGGACGATCCATTAATAGAATTGCAAAAATCATATTGCCTCCAAATATTTTATTAACCTTATTAACTTTATTTACCTTAGTCACTCAGATATTACGGTAAACCATCAAGCAAAAACCACCCGCAGGTGGTTTTCGTGATACATGGCGGAAGGGGCGGGATTCGAACCCGCGGTAGGCTATTAACCTACGCACGCTTTCCAGGCGTGTGACTTAAACCGCTCATCCACCCTTCCGGAACCGTTGATTATACGATTGCCGAAAGGGATTCGCCTCAAACCCCCATGAAGACAGCTTAGAGAGACTCTTTGAGTTGATCCAAAATCGCTGGGTTTTCTAGCGTAGAGGTATCTTGAGTGACTTCCTCGCCCTTCGCGATTACACGCAATAGACGGCGCATGATCTTGCCCGAACGGGTCTTAGGTAAGTTATCACCAAAACGTACATCTTTTGGTTTAGCAATTGGGCCAATCTCTTTACCAACCCAATTACGCAATTCCGTTGCAAGCTTTTTAGCCTCATCACCTGTTGGGCGACCGCCTTTGAGAACCACGAATACACAAATTGCTTCACCAGTGAGCTCATCTGGACGACCAACCACTGCGGCTTCAGCAACTAAAGGATTAGCCACCAAGCAAGATTCGATCTCCATAGTTCCCATGCGGTGACCAGAAACGTTCAAGACGTCATCAATACGGCCAGTAATGGTGAAGTAACCAGTATCTTTATTGCGAATAGCACCGTCACCAGCGAGATATAAAGTGCCGCCCAACTCTTCAGGGAAGTAAGACTTCACAAAACGATCTGGATCACCCCAAATGTTGCGGATCATGGAAGGCCATGGACGCTTCACAACCAAAATACCGCCTTGACCATTGGGCACGTCTACACCCGCTTCATCCACAATGGCTGCTTGAATGCCTGGCAATGGCAAGGTACATGAACCTGGAACCATTGGTGTTGCACCTGGCAATGGAGAAATCATATGACCACCAGTTTCGGTTTGCCAGAAGGTATCTGCGATTGGACAACGTGAACCACCCACATTCTCGTAGTACCAGATCCACGCTTCTGGATTGATTGGTTCACCAACAGAACCCAAGAGGCGTAAGGAAGTTAAGTTGTAGCTCTTTGGATGAACGGCCTCATCATTGCTCGACGCTTTGATCAAAGACCGAATTGCAGTTGGTGCTGTGTAAAAAATAGTGGCATTGTGCTTTTGAATCATGTCCCAGAAGCGACCCGCATTAGGATAGGTTGGCACACCTTCAAACACAATCTCAGTGGCACCCACTGCGAGTGGGCCATAAGTAATATAGGAGTGTCCTGTTACCCAACCAATGTCAGCAGTACACCAGAACACATCGCTAGGTTTGATATCAAAGGTCCACTTCATAGTGAGGATCGCCCACAAGAGGTAGCCCCCTGTGGAGTGTTGCACACCCTTAGGTTTACCAGTAGAGCCTGATGTATAAAGAATAAACAATGGGTGCTCAGCACTGACCCACTCCGGCTCACAAGTCGTTGCTTCCTGAGCCATGATGTCTCGCATCCAAACATCACGCCCTGCCGTCATGGCAATATCAGCACCAGTACGCTTGCTCACAATCACGTGCTTTACCTTAGGACATTCGCCAGTGGAAAGGGCTTCATCGCAAATTGCCTTTAAAGGCAATGCTTTGCCACCTCGGAACTGGCCATCAGCAGTAATCACTGCAACTGCACCAACATCCATAATGCGATCGCGCAAGGCTTGCGCCGAGAATCCACCAAACACTACAGAGTGAATTGCACCGATACGAGCACACGCTTGCATGGCAATAATGCCCTCGATAGTCATTGCCATATAAATAATGACACTGTCACCAGACTTGACGCCCATTTTGCGCAGTGCGTTTGCCATTTTGCACACGCGCTCAAGCAACTCTTTGTATGTGACCTTAGTAACGCTACCGTCATCAGACTCAAAAATGATGGCGGTTTTATCGCCTAAGCCGGCTTCGACTTGACGATCTAAGCAGTTATAAGAAGCGTTTGTTGTGCCATCTTCAAACCATTTATAGAAAGGCGCTTTAGATTCATCTAAAACTTTGGTAAACGGCTTTTTCCAATAAATATTTTCTTTTGCAAGACGCCCCCAAAAACCGTCATAATCTTTTTCCGCTTCAGCACAAAGCTTGGTATAGGCATCCATGCCTGGAATTGCCGCACCCTTTACAAAATCTGCAGGTGGGTGAAATACGCGGTTTTCTTGCTTTAATGGTTCCATGCTTCGCAGCCCTCTATCTAACAATCAATGGCCTTTACATCTCAAAATGCGCAAAATGTCGCAAAATGGCGGGTTTAGACCTTCTGAACTTTTAAAGATAAGTGAAAACACTCGGGATTTGCTCTATGGCAAACCCTTAAAATAGGCCAAACCTTACTATTAATGTGGAAATAAGCTAGAAAGCCATGACAAATATCAAACAAAACGATCTCATTCAAAGCGTTGCAGACGCATTCCAGTTCATTTCTTATTACCACCCCAAAGATTTCATTGATGCCATGGGTAAGGCTTACTCCCTTGAAAGAGGCGAAGCTGCCAAGGATGCGATTGCCCAAATTTTGACCAATAGTCGGATGTGCGCTGAAGGTCATCGCCCACTTTGCCAAGATACCGGCATTGCTGTGGTTTTCCTCAAAATTGGCATGAACGTACAGTGGTCAGATGCAACGATGAGCGTCACTGACATGGTGAACGAAGGTGTTCGTCGTGCCTACCTCAATCCAGAAAACACTTTGCGTGCTTCAGTGTTAGCTGACCCTGCAGGCAAACGCAAAAATACTGGCGATAACACCCCAGCAGTGATTCATTATGAAATCGTTCCGGGCGATGATGTTGAAGTGATATGCGCCGCTAAAGGTGGTGGTTCAGAAAACAAAGCCAAGATGGTCATGCTTAATCCTTCCGACTCTATCGTTGACTGGGTAGTGAAGACTGTTCCGACGATGGGCGCCGGTTGGTGCCCTCCCGGCATCCTCGGTATTGGTATTGGCGGTACTCCAGAAAAAGCGATGTTGATGGCTAAAGAAGCTCTGATGGGTCCAGTCGACATTCAAGAGCTGATTGTGCGTGGAGCAAAAAATCGCGTAGAAGAATTGCGTCTCGAGATTTACGAGAAGGTCAATAAATTAGGTATCGGTGCGCAAGGTTTAGGTGGCTTAGCTACTGTGCTTGATATTAAGATCTTGGACTACCCAACCCACGCAGCTTCCTTACCCGTCGCCATGATTCCTAACTGTGCGGCAACTCGTCACGTGCATTTCCATTTACACGGCGATGGTCCAGCAAAATTAGAGATCCCTTCTCTGTCAGATTGGCCAGATGTTACCTGGACACCTGATGTACAAAAATCCAAACGCATCAATTTAGATACTTTGACTGCTGAGGAAGTGGCGAGCTGGAAACCGGGGCAGACACTATTGTTAAACGGCAAAATCTTGACGGGACGCGATGCCGCTCATAAACGGATTCAGGATATGTTGGCTAAAGGCGAAGAATTGCCAGTCAGCTTTAAGAATCGCGTGATCTACTATGTTGGCCCAGTTGATCCAGTTGGCAATGAAGTAGTTGGTCCAGCAGGTCCCACCACTTCCACCCGCATGGATAAGTTCACTGAAATGATGTTAGCTAAAACGGGCTTGATTTCCATGATTGGAAAAGCTGAGCGTGGTCCTGCAGCAATTGAAGCGATCAAGAAACATAAATCTGCTTATCTCATGGCTGTAGGAGGTGCTGCTTACTTAGTATCTAAGGCAA
The DNA here is from genome assembly GCF_018882005.1 of Polynucleobacter sp. es-GGE-1. NCBI lineage: Bacteria > Pseudomonadati > Pseudomonadota > Betaproteobacteria > Burkholderiales > Burkholderiaceae > Polynucleobacter > Polynucleobacter sp. es-GGE-1. The sequence continues at coordinate 58,943 of NZ_JACVPE010000011.1, read as the reverse complement.
TACAAACTTCTAAAGTAGTTGGCTTTGCTGATCTCGGCATGGAAGCAATTTATGAGTTTGATGTCAAAGATATGCCGGTAACCGTTGCCGTGAACTCCGAAGGTATCTCAATGCATGAGACTGGCCCGAAAGAATGGCAAGCGAAGATTGGCAATATTCCAGTCACGATTGCGTAATACATGTTGGCTTTTGAATTGGCACCGAATTGTCGCTTATAGGCGTTTTTGATTCTGGCGTAGGTGGCTTATCCATTTTGGATGAAGCCCTACGTCAGCTTCCGCAACATGACTATATTTATTTAGCAGATTCTGTAAACGCACCATATGGTGAAAAATCCAGTGAATGGATTTCTGCGCGCAGCTTAAGTCTTTGCAAATATTTAGCCGATGCCGGATGTGATGCCATTGTGGTTGCTTGTAATACTGCTACTGCTGAAGCCATCAAACATATTCGAGCTGAAGTGCTAGTGCCAGTCATCGGTGTTGAACCAGGCATCAAGCCTGCTGCCATGCAATCTGAAAATGGCATTGTGGGTGTCTTGGCAACTGAAGCCACTCTCAAGAGCGATAAATTCAATGCATTATTAGCCACCCTCCCCAATCATTGTCGTTTCATCAAACAAGCTGGCGCTGGACTAGTGCCATTGATTGAAGCTGGCAAAGCGGATAGTGAAGAAACCTTGGAGCTGCTTGCAAAGCATCTGGAGTCTATTCAAGATGCAGGTTCAGATACTTTGGTTTTAGGTTGCACTCATTACCCATTCTTGAGAAACGCGATTCGCAAATTATTAGGTGACACGATCACCCTAATCGATACGAGCGAAGCCGTCGTTCGACAATTAAAGCGTCAATTAGAGCAACTAGACTCCGCTAGTAAATTAACGAAAGGTGCATCCTTAAGAGATCATGGGGCAGTGCACTTTGTGAGCAGCAAAGATGAGCTTACCTTACTCAAGATGGCGCAAGATTTAATGCAGAGTGATCTCGATTCTCACGATGTCAGCTCAAGTTTATTGGGTAGCATTCAATGAGCACTTTTTTGGAGAAGATCGATGCACGTCTTCCGTTTACAAAAACGGAACGCATCATTATTGGCATCGTGCTGCTATTGCATGCCCTGCCGGCTTTAGAGTTTTTACATTTTTCATCACGTGCGCCCAAAATGGATGATGCACGGGTCATGGCTAATTTAGTCAGTCCTGATACCGCTGCCAATAAAAGTCAGCAAGCTCCTGCTACTCCGCCACCCAAACCCAAGGAAGAGCCTAAGAAAAAAACTGTGGAGGATAAATCATCACAAAAACCAACGCCTCCACAGACTCAGAATACTAGCCAACAAACTCAGCAGCAAACCAAGAGTGAAGCCCAGATGCAAAATGCGGCTGTTGCCCCTTCTACAACAGGGGGTGCTAGCGGCACACCCATACAGACGGACATTGGTAAACTGGTCGTTGTATATCAACCTGATGCTGATGCTTATTACCCTTCGTTCTCCAAACGATCTGGTGAACAAGGTACCGTAGTTGTCCGATTAATTATTTCTGAGGCGGGAGAAGTAGAAGATGTTGCTATATTGCAATCAAGCGCTTTTCCCCGACTGGACCGTGCAGCAACCGATATTGGCAGACGTTACCGGTTTAAACCTTTTTTAGTCAATGGCTCACCCCAAAGAATTTCTACTAATCTTTTAATTAAATTTAATCTCAAGAATTAAGGACTATGAATACACCATTTGGAATTGCAAATCTATGGCTTGAGGGCGATGCCATCACTCGCTTTGTGGCGATTGTGTTGCTCACCTGCTCAATCGTGACTTGGGTGATCTTACTCACCCGCTTTTGGGAACTGCGCAACCTGCGCAAATTGAGACCTGAGCTTGATCAGTTCTGGCATGCAAGCTCCTATGAACAAGGACTGCAATCCTTTAGTAATCCGAGGATGAACCCTTACTATCAGATTGCTAAATCAGCTACTGACGCTTCCATTCACCATCAGAGTCAATCGAGTGATCGCCGTGAGCTTTTGCAAACTTTGAATTATTCAGAGTGGATGGCTAGAAGCATTAAGAATGGCATTGACAATATATCTGCTAGTCTTCAGAAAGGTCTCACTTTTTTAGGGTCAACTGGAGCAGTCGCCCCTTTTGTTGGTTTATTCGGTACCGTCTGGGGTATCTATCATGCACTGATCTCCATTAGCAGCTCAGGGAGCGCGCAAATCGATCAAGTAGCAGGGCCAATCGGGGAAGCCTTGATCATGACTGCCTTAGGCCTTGCAGTGGCTATCCCTGCGGTACTCGGATTTAACGCGATTAATCGCGCTAATAAATTACTGGTTGCAGAGCTCAATCGCTTTGGCAATGACTTACTTGCCTATTTTGTGACTGGTGCACGTGTGAAGTCTGGAGAATAAGATGTCTTTCCATATGTCAGACGATCAGAACGAAGACGCCATCATGGCGGAAATCAACATGACGCCGATGGTAGACGTCATGCTGGTGTTACTGATTATTTTTATCATCACACTGCCCGTGATTCAGCAAGCGGTCAAAGTTGAACTACCCAAAGCCAATAGTGTTCGTAATGAAATCAAACCCGAGTCCGTTCAGCTCAGCATTGATGCCAAGGGTCAAATCTTCTGGAATAGCACACCGATTGATTTAAAGACATTTGATGGCTATGCCGAGAAGGCAGCACAGAAAAATCCCCAACCAGAGATTAATTTGCGGGCTGATAAATCCGTGAAATATGAATATGTTGCTCAAGTCTTGGCGGCTTCGCGTCGCGCTGGCCTGACTAAGCTAGGATTTGTGACTGAGCCTGATTAAACTTTATTGCGATTCTATTTCGACTTATAGGGCATCTTAGAAGGCAAACACGTTTCTTCGGTAATGTAGGTGCCATCGCCCATCGTCTCACCCAAGATCCCACCCTGAATTTTCTCCACCTTCTTTAACTTGCTAGTGACTGGGTCAAGCGTCATGTGTGTAGAGACCGTTCCAGCAGAGTAAGCTACGCCCATCAGATTTTCTGGCTCAAAATTGGCTTCGATCAATATAAAAATATTAGGGCGAGCTAGAGTCACACTCTTTACCACTTGCTTGCCATAAGCGTCCGACTGATCTAGGTCACGATCATCTAGAAATACTCTCGCTTTTTGCGCTCCAGATGCAAGAGTGATCTTCATCTCATACTCTTCTGTATATCCTTTTTCTGAACGTTTGCAATGAAATTCCAGAACATCAACACCCCATGCAGTGAAAGATGAAAAAGTCAGGCAAAAGCACAGTAGGAGTTTGAGTAAATTCATGTTGATGCTATCTACGGGTACAAAGCTAACACCTTGATCAAATTTAGGCGTGCGAAGCAAAATAGTGATTGCCCCTTTGAAATAAGAACTGATGACGATTGGTGCCCGAGGCCGGAATCGAACCGGCACGACTTTTTTGAGTCGGCAGATTTTAAATCTGCTGTGTCTACCGATTTCACCACTCGGGCTCGCACTAGCAGTCACTGCCGCGCTATATAAATCAAGACAAACGAAATTTTAGCATGTACACCCTAAATGCCCTTGGGAAGCCCATATCGCTGAAGACTAAGGGCAGCCCACCCCAAAAATACTAAAATATCTAAATGAAGCCCATTGGTAATTCAACCGGACCACGTCGATTCTTACGCCCTTTTCTGTGGACGCTTGGAACCGTCCTACTGATCGTTTTAGCCATCACGCTCAGTTACCTTTATCTCGCACAATCGAATCCATCGGGTAAACGTGTCATTAAGAGTCTTGGGGACGGCGTGGTGATCACCTTTGATGAGGCGGATATTCCTCATATCAAAGCCAATAGTCAATCCGATGCGCTATTTGCTCTAGGATATTTGCATGCTACCGAGCGGTCGTGGCAAATGGAAATGAATCGTCGCATCGCCAGTGGTCGCCTCTCTGAAATCTTAGGTAGCGAAACTGTCAGCATTGATCGATTCATTCGCACACTTGGAGTCAAGCACGCTGCTGAACAGCAATTCGATAAATACCCAGTGACCGCAAAGCGCTTACTGCAAGCCTATGCTGATGGTGTCAATGCTGGCAATACACAACTTGGCTGGGTACTCCCAGTGGAATACTACTTAACTGGTTCCAAGCCAGGTCACTGGTCTCCGACCGATAGTGTCGCCTGGATGCTGATGATGGCCTACGATCTTGGAGGCAACTGGCATAAAGAATTACAAAGGCTCGAGCTATCTCAATTTTTGACGACTAAACAGATTTGGGAGGTCATGCCACCATTTGAAGTTGGTGAGCCTGTGACCAATATGGATTTTGCCAAGATCTATCAGGACCTTAAGGTCTTTAACCCCAAGGCTGGACCCATCAACAGTAGATCTAAAAATCTTCCAGCAACAGAGTTAAGTCATGTTGACCTAATGGGAGGGAAAGATGGTGTTGGCTCAAACAACTGGGCTCTTAGCGGCAAACTCACTGCCAGTGGCAAACCATTATTAGCAAATGACCCCCATTTAGGCTTATCAGCACCTGCCATTTGGTACTTTGCCCATCTAGACGCCCCCGGCTTGAATGTCCTGGGCGCCACCCTTCCCGGAATTCCGGCGGTAGTTTTAGGGAGGGCCGATAAATTTGCTTGGAGTTTTACAAACACTAATCCCGACGTACAAGATTTGTATATTGAGCAGATTGATGAAAAAAATCCTGGCATGTATCGCGGACCTGATGGCTTGCTGCCATTTAAAGTTCGTCAAGAGATTATTGATATCAAAGGTGCTCCACCTCTCCATTTCATTGTGAAAGAGACACGTCATGGTCCAGTGATTTCTGATTCATATGCACGGGCTAAACGCGCCATTGATACCAGTCGCTATGCCCTGGCATTACGTTGGACCGCTCTCGACATTGAAAATCAATCGGTCGCTGGTTTATTGGAAATAAATCGCGCTAAAGATATAGATGCTTTTAAGCAAGCATTACGTAAAAATTATGCGCCCATGCAAAACGTAGTGATGGCGGATAGCGATGGCAATATTGCCTACCAAGCGGCTGGCATTGCTCCAAAGCGCCTATTACATCAAGGTCTATATGGCGTTGCTCCAGCCCCGGGATGGGAAAAACAGTATGACTGGAATGGCTACGTACCTTTTGAACAGTTACCCGCCAGCAATAATCCAGAACAAGGTTGGATAGCGACAGCCAATCAACGGATCATTGCCGCCAATGATCCAAACCCCTTAACAGCTGACTGGGATTTATCAGCACGTTATGACCGCATCGTAGATTTAATTAAAGCTCGCAATTCGCATGATGCTGATTACATGAAAACAATGCAGGCGGATACTGTTTCTTTGGGTGCCACACCACTCTTAGAGCTATTTAAATCTAGCGCGCCAACTCATCCATTGGCAGCACAAGCGTTGGAGATCTCAAAAGACTTTCATGGTGACATGCGAGTAGATAGTGCTGCCGCACTCATATTCAATGCCTGGGCTGATCAATTAACACGCAATCTCTTTTCTCGATTGAGCTATTTATTCTCTGAAAATTATGGTGAGCGCAATTATCGAGGTGCCTTAATTACCCAAGTTCAGAACCCCAATAGCCCATGGTGTGACAATCCAAAAACAGATGCGATCGAAACCTGCCTTGAGTCTTCTAATGATGCCTTTAACAAAGCGCTTGACTATCTCAGCAATCAATATGGCAATGATCCTAAAAAATGGTCATGGGGCAAAGCGCATATTGCTATCTCAGAGCATCGCCCCTTGAGCAAAATTCCTGTTCTTGGTAAGTTATTTAATATAGAAACGCCATTTCCAGGGGACAGTAATTCAATTAACGTCGGCAGATTAGAATTATTACGCTCAAACAATCCCTATCAAACCTTGCAAGCTCCAAGCCTACGAGCCATTTACGACTTTTCTGATCTCGAAAAATCACTATTTATCTATCAGGCAGGACAATCTGGGTGGGTCCAGAGTAAGCTGTATCGCAATATGAACTCGCTGTGGGCTAAGAATGAATACCTCCCTTTGCAAATGAAACCTGAAACCAGTAAACGCACACTAGAGCTCAACAATAAATGATTGCATAAGTCATGAGGCGTATAAAATATTCCAAAGCACCTGAAAGCTCTTTTTGAAAGACATCCAATGAAAAAAATTCTACTTGCTAGCATCACCGCTTCAACCCTCCTATGTGCTCATAGCAATGCCAATGCTGCTTGGAAAGAATTGGGTGCAAATGAATTAATGGTGGTGTATGTGGATCTGGAAACTGTTCAGACTCAGGGTGAAAAAACACAAATCCTGTCGATGTTAGATTTCAAGAAGCCTGGCGTTAATCCAAATAATAAACAACCCGTCAGCTCGATCATTGGCCTGAATGAATATGACTGTCCTACGGTGAGTTATCGCCCAATCGCTTTTAAAGAATTTTCTGGTAGCAAAGGGACGGGTAAAGTGGTATCCGATAACAATACGCCCGATAGCAAGTTTGAGCCCGTATTAAGTGAAACTTGGACGGCAGGCGTATTTAATTCTGTGTGCAAGGCAAAGTAACTCCCTCTTGAATGTCATCACAGCCCTGGATTTGGATTTGTTTATCTCTTAACCTTGCTTTACTGCAAGGATGTGCGGCTCCCTTAGCTGCTCTCGGTAGCACCGGAACTGCCGCAGCTAGTTCAGCAGGTGGTGCAGTAACAAGTGCTGCAGTAGCAAACCCAGTAACGGCAACCAGTATTGCCTCTACCGCCACTACCGGTAAATCCCCTTTAGAACATGCTGCCTCTTCAGCCACTAAAAAAGAATGTAACTTTATGAATATAGTAGGACCTAAGCCCATCTGTGAAGAGGTAGTTCTGCCCAAGATTATTGATAACAGTAGTCCGCTACTAGGTCCCCAAGAAAAGATTAAAGAGACTGCCAAACAGTAATCGCATTATCTAAATACCGGCCATCACAGACTAAAATGGTGGATTACCAGCAATATGAATGATTTAAGTAATGACTATAGAAAACTATTACCTCACCCTTACCTGTCCTAATAAACCTGGCATCGTAGCTGCAGTTTCAACTTATATATTTCAGACAGGCGGTGATATTGAGGAAGCCCAGCAATTTGACGATAAGGCTTCCAAACGATTTTTCATGCGCGTGAGCTTTAGCTGCCCGACTGATGGCAATACCTTGCGCTTTGGTTTTGCGGAGATTGTAAAACGTTTTGAGCTCACCTGGAATCTGCGCGCGGTGAAAGACTTGAAGCGGGTATTGATCATGGCTTCTAAATTGGATCACTGCCTAGTTGATCTTCTGTATCGCTGGCGGATTGGTGAATTACCAATGATCATCTGCGGCATTGTCTCTAATCATCCTCAAGAGGTTTATGCCAACATTGATTTTGCAGACATTCCTTTTTATCACTTGCCAGTAACGCCAGAAACTAAGCCAGCGCAAGAAGCCAAGCTTTTAGAAATCATGGCTGACTCTAAAGTAGATATGGTCATTTTGGCGCGCTATATGCAAATCTTGTCGGATGACTTGTCTACCAAATTATCAGGACGTTGCATTAACGTACACCACTCTTTCCTGCCTAGCTTTAAAGGTGCTAAGCCCTATCATCAAGCCCATGCCCGCGGTATTAAGTTAATTGGGGCGACCTCACATTTTGTTACGAGCGATTTAGATGAGGGTCCTATTATTGAACAAGACGTGACTCGCGTTACTCATGGCGATACGCCAGATGATTTAGTACGCAAAGGACGTGATTTAGAGCGCACAGTTCTCTCACGCGCTCTGCGCTATTACTTGCACGATCGGGTTTTAATTAACGGCACTACTTCTGTCGTTTTCTCTGACTAATTAAGGTCTGACCCCTGGGGACTCCATAGGGAGACCGCGCGCGCGCCACATCAGAAATAATTCAAGTTGAGCCATTTCTGGTGAGCCATATTCGTATTGCTGCGCCCTCACACCGCTCATGCAGTTTCGTAAGCGACGCTGGAGTGAACCCAAGGTTTGCCACTCCAGGCGATAGATCGGATAAGCGTTCGGATGACCTTGGGGAATGAAACTACCACCCAATTTCAAGCCAGCTCTCTCTTCATGACATTGGGCGCAGGACAAATTTAACTGACCCATTCTCTCGTAAAAAGATTGACGCCCTTTTTGCATGGCTGCTTTATTTTCAGGTGTTTCTCTAACAGCAATCGGCATTCCTTTGGATTGATTTGCAATCAAGGCTGTTAACGATAGAAGCTCCTTACTGTCATAGGGAAGTGCTGGAGCACCTTGCGCACCAACTCTACATTGATTGATTTGACCCTCGAGCGTCTGCAATCGTCCTTTGATCATTTTCGGGAATGCTGTTGCAACGCCACGCATTGATTTCTGGACATTCCCATGACAACCAGCACAAGATTTGTTGTTTTGAGCAGAAGGTTTATTCCATAGAGCTTCGCCATCACCCACCCAAAACATCGCTGGATTTAAACTAGGATCATCCTGCATAGCCTTATTTTCAGCAGACATGAGCTCATAGCTTGACTGTAGTTTTTGCTTTCCAGCATCCGTTGCTGCCAAAACAATCGGTGCACTAAAGATTAAACAGCCAGTGAAAAGAAGCTGCCACTGCTTCATGTAACAGTGAGATTCGCTTGATTTACCGCCTCATATCCATCATCACCAGTCCACTTAAATTCTAGAGTGCCTGTTTCCGTAGCAAGCGTAGTGAAAATAATTAATGGGTTAGCGCCGATGCCAGAATAAAAATCTGCTTTGAAGACTTCGACATTGTTATAGGTACAGGTAAAGACACGAATAATGTCACGTGGAATTAACTTACCGCCTTCTGTATAACGAAAGCCTGATTCCATGTCGTGCTGGGCAATCGCACGGATCTCAATGATTGAGCCTTTCTTAGCGCTCGATGGCATAGAGATGGAGGTACGGGAAGTTTTACTCATAATCTTTCCTCACACCATTTCAGTACATGCAGAGAGAGTAACTAAGGTCTCAGCTTGCCCTTGATAAAAACTTCCATTACTCATCTGCGCAATCGCTCTGACAATCTGACTATCCGCTAGACGCACACGAGTCGTAATGTTGGCCGTACCTGAACGGGGTGTTAAGTAGACAGTGAAGATATTGGGCAATGGATTACCTTCAGCGATGACATGAATTGCCTTTACGTAATCATTGGGCGTCATGGGGCTCTCAACACTCACCTTGAGTACCACCAAGTTACCGTTCTCAACCAGCGGGGGAATAACCAAGTTCACTTTTCCATTGATTACTGGCTTGCCACCCGTAATCTCTGTAATCGCCTTCGTTGCATCTTCAGGTTTAGCAAATACAGTTAAGGGACTAAACCAAGCACCGAGAGTTAAAAAAGTAAACTTTTGAAGTTTCTTAAGCCAAGCACGCCGACTCTTTTGAACGATGAAATCTTTACGCATCATTGGACAGTGGTATTTAAGGTCAGTAAAAAGGCCACAACATCCTCAATCTCTTGTCCATTGAGGATAGTCTGACCTGCAAATTTCGGAGCTACTCGATTTAAATGATCGGTACGGTAATACGCTGGCATGATGGTCTTGGAATTAAAGTAACTTGCATCCACAATTCTGGCTCTCAGTTGAGGTGCTGTATATCGAGCAACGCTGCTACCGAGTTCAGGGGCTAAATTACCCTGAAAGCGCTCCTCTGGAAAGGGCCCACTATGACATAAGAGGCACAAACCCGATTGACGACTCGCCACAATAGCGCGTCCCCGCATCGAATCCCCTGGTGTTGAAGTGAGTGGCTCAGCAATGACGCCATTCACAATCGTTTGCGCTACTACCCAATGGGAATTGAGGGCGACTAGCAACAGCATTGCTAGTGCGTACCTCTTTCTCATAAACGTCGAGTCACTAAACTCAAATTAGACCAACTTAATACCGCTGTTTTTCAATGGCACAGTGCGCAAACGTTTGCCGGTAGCGCGGTAGAACGCATTGAGTACTGCTGGTGCTGCAACGGCAATCGTAGGCTCACCCACTCCACCCCAGTCCTTACCACCACCTTGAATGACAATGGTTTCAACAGGGGGCATTTGCGCAAGACGGATAGAACCAAAGGTATCAAAGTTCTTCTGCACTACTGCACCTTTTTCAATCGTGATCTCTTCTTCGAACAAGGCAGAAAGGCCATATACAAATGAACCAGAAACCTGACGACTTACCTGAGCAGGATTGACAATATAGCCTGGATCAGTAGCAGCAACAATGCGATGAATCTTCACCTCGTTACCATTTTTTACAGAGAGCTCGCACGCAGCAGCAACATAACTACCGAAGGAGCGCATCTGCGCAACCCCACGATATACGCCTGGTGCAGCAGGTTTAGTCCAGCCAATGCCATCTGCAACCGCATTCAGTACAGCCACCGCGCGCGGGAACTCTTTCATATGCTTACGGCGGAACTCTACAGCATCCATGCCAGTAGCTTCAGCTAACTCATCCATAAATGTTTCAATAAAGACAGCATTTTGGTTAACGTTCACACCACGCCAAAATCCTGGAGGCACATGCGTATTCCGCATAGCGTGATCAATATTGAGATTAGGGAAGCTATACGTAATGCCATGCTCACCAGTGGGCTCAACACCTTGGAATGCCAAAGGATCTTTACCTTTATTTGCAGCCACCACCGCAGGACGTACTGCAGCTAAAATCGACTGACCAGATAAACGCATATTCAAGCCGGTGACATTTTTCTTGTCATCAATGGCTGCAGACATCTTGCACATCATCACAGGATGGTAACGACCTTGCGTCATATCCTCGTCGCGAGTCCAGATCAACTTAATAGGTGTGCCAGGCATTTGCTTGGCAATATTGACGGCCTGAGTGGTGTAATCCTGGAATGCACCGCGACGACCAAAGCCACCACCTAAGTTCACCTTGTACACATTGCATTTCTCGCTAGGTAAACCAGAGGCTGCAATAACTGCCGCTAATGATGCCTCACCGTCTTGAGTGGGTACCCATGCTTCGCAAGAGTCTGCAGTCCACTTAGCAGTAGCCGTTTGTGGCTCTAGAGTGGCATGATTCAAGAACGGATAGAAATAAGTGGCTTCGATTTTTTTAGATGCGCTAGAAAAAGCTGTGTTGACATCACCATTGCTGTTGTGAACAAATGCGTCATCCGCATTCAGACCGTCTTCAAGCATCTTCTTAATAGAGGCACTTGAAACATTCCCATTGGCGCCGTTATCCCAAACGATATTGACTTGATCTAAGGCAGTCTTAGCCTGCCAGAAAGTTTCTGCTACAACCGCAACAGCAGAGTCACCAACCTGAACCACTTTTTTAACACCCTTCATACTCTGTGCTTTAGCGGCGTCGTAGCTTTTGACCTTACCACCAAACACAGGTGATTCTTTAATGTTGGCAACCAACATGCCAGGCATCTTCAAGTCGATGGCATAGACCTGACGGCCAGTCACCTTATCAGCTGTTCCATCAATACGATTAACTGATTTGCCAATGAGCTTCCACTCTTTAGGATCTTTCAATGGAACTTCAGTAGGTACAGGTAACTGGGATGCCGCAACAGAAACTTTACCGAAAGTGGTCTTACGGCCAGAAGGAGTATGTGTAATCACGCTATTGGCTGCTACGCACTCTGTTACTGGCACATTCCACTGATTGGCCGCCGCCTGAATCAGCATCATGCGTGCCGCTGCACCGCCTTTACGAACGTACTGTTCAGAGGTGCGAATACCGCGGCTACCACCGGTGGAGTAACTACCCCATACTTTGTTTCGTTTTAGATTCTCAGCTGGAGATGGGTAGTCATATGACACTTTTTTCCAATCGCACTCGAGTTCTTCGGCAACCATTTGTGCCAGACCAGTAATCGTGCCCTGACCCATTTCTGAGCGAACAATACGGACGATCACATCATCGTTCGGCTTCACAACAACCCAAACACCAATCTCAGGGTTGGCCAGCGGTGCCATAGCAGTAGTACCTGTTCCTACAGCAGCATTAGCCGAAGACATCAATGTCAGATCAAAACCAATTGCAAGACCTGTTGCAATTGCACTGGAGCCAACCACAAAGTGGCGGCGGGAGGTATTAATAGTAGTAGTCATGATGCCTCCTTAAGCCTTGCTAGCAGCATGAATCGCTGCACGCACTTGTTGGAATGTGCCACAACGGCAGATATTGGTAATCGACTCATCGATTTGCGCATCCGTTGGCTTGGGGTTGTTACGTAACAAAGCAGTGGTTGCCATCACCATACCGGACTGGCAATAGCCACACTGTGGCACCTGGTTATCAACCCATGCTTTTTGTACTTTTGAAAGCTGACCACTCTTTTCTAGGCTCTCAATGGTCTCAATTTTTTTGCCAAAGGCTGCAGAAACAGGGAGTGAGCAACTACGCAAAGCTTGACCTTCAAATAGGACAGTACAAGCGCCGCAAACACCGATACCGCATCCATACTTAGTGCCAGTGAGTCCAACTTGCTCACGGATGACCCACAGCAATGGGGTATCTGGATCTACATCTACTTTGTACTTCTTACCATTGACATTTAACTCAGCCATGAGCGGTCTCCTATTAGTTTTAGATCGCAGGAATTTTTCTTTTCAGAATAAGTCCTCTGTTTTTTTTATACCCTACTTATGTTGTGCTTATATTAAACAAGAATCGATATATTGCGATGCAACATAAAAAATCAAGACTGAAGATGAGAAGATGATTTAAGGCCTTGTCCAGATCAACCTAGTTCAAGACCTTGGCGAGCTGGTCTCCAAGTTCTAGGTAGCTGCCTTACCTGGAAAAGTGCAACGCTATATATGCATAGATGGCAACAGCGGTTAATCACTCAGATTTGATCTGAGCGGCCTTCACAATTGGTGCAAAGCGAATTAAATCACCCTTAATTTGCTCACCAAATTTCTCGGGAGTGCCAGGAGATGGAAAGATGCCCATCGATAGAAGCTTGGCTTTACCTTCCGGTGAATTCAATATCTCATTTAATGCTTGGTTCAATTTAGTAATGATTGGCTTAGGCGTTTTTACTGGAGCCAGTAAACCCACCCAATCATCAATCACAAAGTCTTTCACGCCACTCTCGATAAAAGTAGGCACGTCGGGCATGCTGGGACTTCTCTTTGCGCTAGAGACTGCAATCGCTTTAATGCGCCCTGTCGCAACATATTGATTTGCTCCCGCAACGGCTGTGTAGACCAGAGGAATATTGCCACCCAATAAATCTAATAAAGCTTGACCTCCCCCTTTGTAAGGGACATGAACTAAATTGGCACCAGTCTTTTGCTTGAATAACTCGCCAGCAATATGGGGTGTACCGCCTGATCCTGAGGTTCCATAGGAAAGGCCGTTGGGGTCCTTTTTAGAGATGGCAATGACATCGGCCAAAGTTTTGCCTTGGAAATCATTGTTAGCGACCACGATCAAAATAGCATCACCAATTTTTCCAATTGGCGCAAAGTCTTTGACGCTATCAAAAGGGACCTTATCAAAGAGCGAGGGATTAATCGACAACGTACCGGCATATCCCAATAACAAGGTATAACCATCAGGCTCGGCGGATGCAACCATTTGTGAGCCGATATTTCCAGAGGCGCCTGGCTTGTTATCCGCAATTACTTGCTGGCCTAGCTTTAATGAAAGTTGCTCAGCAATAAAACGGCCCGAGGTATCGGTGACACCACCTGGAGTAAAGGGAATAATTAAGCGTATCGGGCGATTGGGGTAATTCAATTGAGCAAAGCTAGCAGTCGAAACAAGTACTGTAAGTAAAAAAATAGCTGATGATAGGTAACGATGCAATTTCATGCTGACCCTTTATTGAGTTTTACTTCGTTTCTACAAAACGTTTTTCGAATTCCCAAACGTCCTCAAAGCCCATTAACTTTGATAAATCTCCAAAGTCATATAAATCTACTGGATTATTGATAGATGATCCTGAGTCTTTAAAGTGCTCATAAACCTGGGTCATTGCTTGCACAGAAGCGAGCAAAGCAGTGACTGGAAAGATAGCAATCTTGTAGCCTAATTGCTCTAATTCCGCTTTAGACAAGACGGGTGTTCTACCCTTTTCCACCATATTCGCAATCAAAGGATGGTTAGGGAAAGTTTTCCCTATCTGTTGCATTTCTTCTTGGGTCTCAGGAGACTCAATAAATAAGATATCAGCACCAGCACGTGCATAAGCCTCGCCACGTCTTAGCGCCTCATCCAATCCGAGGGTAGTTCTTGCGTCTGTCCTGGCAATAATTTTGAAATGAGGGTCAGTGCGCGTTGCGACTGCAACCTCGATCTTCTTTACCATGTCCTCTAACGGAATTACTCGACGACCAGGCGTATGTCCACATTTCTTAGGGAACTCTTGATCTTCAAGTTGAATAGCAACTGCGCCAGCAGCTTCATATCCATGAATGGTGTGACGCACATTAAGTAATCCACCGTAACCAGTATCGCCATCCGCGATTAAGGGAGTCTTTGCCATACCAGCCATTGCAGTGACTCGACCAACCATCTCGGTGTAGGTTGCAAAGCCAGCATCTGGCAAACCCAATAATGAGGCAACGGTGCCATAACCTGTCATGTAGAGAGCATCAAAGTTCATACGATCAGCAAGCCTCAATGAAACCATCTCATAAACTCCAGGTGCAACAATTAAGCCTGGTTTGCTTAATCGCTCATTAAATAAAGCTCTTTGCGTAGTCATGTATCTCCCGATTGCTATATTGGTCTCATTGCCAATTGATTGTTAAGCATTGATCTTCATGGCAGCATCAACTGCATCACCCAATACACTACACAAGAACTCCACTTCTTTAGGCTCTGATATGAATGGGGGGCCTACTGCGATAACGTCTCCTGCAACACGCACTAAGGCACCTCTTTCAATACAGGCTTCCAGGACTTTAAGAGCGCGCAGTCCGGGCTTGCCTGGGATGGGGTCTAGCTCTACTGCGCCAGATAATCCGAAGTTACGAATATCGAGCAACCCTGTTTTGCCTTTCATGGCATGTAGGCCATTTTCTAAAATGGGTTCCAATGCTTTTGCGCGATTGACTAAATCATCTGATTCAAAAATATCCAGCACTGCGTGACCAGCAGCCGTTGGAATGGGGTGCCCTGAATAGGTATAGCCATGAAAAAATTCAATCGCTTGATCTTGTCCACCAGCGGCAATAATGCTGTCATAGATATCGCCGCGGACAATCACACCACCCAATGGAATCACACCATTCGTAATGGCTTTGGCAAAGGTAATCATGTCAGGGACTACGCCAAATCGATCAGCTCCAAAATTTGTACCTAGACGGCCAAAGCCAGTAATGACCTCATCAAAGATTAACAAGATGCCATGCTTAGTACAGATCTCACGGATTTTTTGTAGGTAGCCTTCTGGCGGAACGATCACACCAGTAGATCCTTGCACCGGCTCAAGAATGACGGCAGCAATCGTATTGGCATCCTGCAAAGCTACGATCTTTTCTAATTCATCTGCAAGGTGTGCACCCCAAGTGGGCTGACCTTTTGAAAAAGCCATTTGTGAGAGATTGAGGGTATGTGGCAAATGATCGACACCGGGCATCATCATGCTCGCAAACATTTTGCGATTCGATACCATCCCACCAACAGAGATGCCACCGATACCAACACCGTGATAGGCACGATCACGACCGATCATCCGAATGCGTGAGGCATTTCCCATCACCCGGTGATAGCCGATCGCAATTTTGAGTGCAGTATCTACTGCCTCAGAACCGGAGTTCGTAAAAAAGACTTTATCTAAGCCGGCCGGTGCCATTTTGGCAATGCGAGTGGCCAGACTAAAAGTAGCCTCACTTGCCATCTGAAAAGCTGGGCAATAGTCCATGGTTTCATATTGTTTGGAGATCGCTGCACCAATACGTGGATCAGCATGCCCCAAGGGGGAGCACCACAACCCAGAAAGGCCATCAAACAGCTTCCGCCCATGGTCGTCATAGTAGTAAGCTCCCTTGGCAGACTGCATGATCTTGGGGTGCTGATGAAAATAGCGATTTGGTGTAAATGGCAGCCAGTAAGCTGACATATCTACACCATTTACAGTTTGATTTGCTGCTGTCATGAGCGTCTCTTAGAGTCTGGTTGAAACATTATTTGAATATCCCATACTATATTACCCATTAACACCATAGACTCCTTACGGACCATGAAATGACTATCTTTAAATTCCTTCTGTTGATCAGTTGTACCCTGCTTGGCTTTCTCAGCTCTGCTTTCGCGGCTCCAGAGACCGATTGGCCTAAAAAACCGATCGTCGCTATCCTCGCTTTTCCAGCTGGCGGCTCTACAGATATCTTTGCACGCAGCGTAACCGCCCCCTTAGCTGAAGCGCTTGGCCAATCTATCGTAGTAGAAAACAAACCTGGTGCTGGCGGCATGATTGGCTTACAAGCCGCCTCGAAAGCAGTGCCAGATGGCTACACGATTCACATTAGCGCCCTCACCAACCAATCGATTTCTTCGGCGCTATTTAAAAACCCGCCCGCTGATTTACAAAAGGATTTTGTACCAGTAGCTTTGATTGGAACGGTGCCTCACTTAATTGTGATCAACCCAACTGTTCCTGCAAAAAATCTGCCTGAATTAATTGCCTATATTAAATCCAAGAAGGGTGACTTCAATTACGCCTCGCAAGGTAATGGCAGCCTCTCGCATTTAGAGTCCACTTTGTTTATGCAACGCATTGGTGCTAAGGGTACCCATATTCCATATAAAGGCAGCAGCTTTGCTCTGCCCGACTTGATTGCTGGTAACACACTCATGATGTTTGACAGTGTCACGGCTTCTTTGCCCCATATTCAGAGTGGCAAACTGCGCCCCATTGCCATTGCTGCTGCAGAGCGCTCACCATTGATGCCCAATGTCCCAACACTAGGGCAAGACGGTATGAAGCAATTTGACGTGGAAAATTTCTATGCTGTTTATGTTCCGAAAGGAACGTCCCCAGCCATTGTTGCCAAGTTAGAAAGAGAGATTCGCAAGATTCTGACTAACCCTGACTTTAAGGCGCGTATGGCGGCACAAGGTATTCATCCAGAGTTTGCTAACTCAGAAAAACTTACTGAAATTACAGCCAACGAAGCGAACAAGTGGGGGAAAGTAGTAAAGTCAGCCAATATCAAAGTTGATTGACCTTTTATTCTGACTACTAAATCCATGCTTATTTCCCCTCCTTTTGGTGGCGGTCGCGCCCCTGTTCTCGCCAGAAATACTGTTGCAAGCTCTCAGCCCTTAGCCACTCAAGCAGGTATTGAGGCGCTGCAAAATGGCGGCAACGCCGTTGATGCCGCTCTAGCAACTGCCATTACGCTGACCGTTGTTGAGCCTACTATGAACGGTCTTGGTGGTGACAGCTTCGCAATTTTGTGGGATGGTACGAAAATTCATGGCCTCAATGCTTCAGGTCGTGCACCTGCAGCATGGACTCCAGAATATTTTGCAGGTAAGACTGCGATGGATCTCATTGGTTGGAATACGGTCACAGTGCCAGGCATGGTCGCTGGCTGGATTGAACTCTCTAGAAAATTTGGCAAGCTTCCCTTTGCACAATTATTTAAGCGCGCCATTAATTACGCAGAAAATGGTTTTCCGGTTTCTCCAGTAATCGCGCGTCAATGGCGCGAAGCCATTCCGATTCTGAAAAATCAACCGGGATTTAGTGAATCATTTTTAATCGATGGTAAAGCACCTGCAGCAGGACAAATTTGGAAATACCACGCTCAAGCAAAAACCTTAAAAGACATTGCCGCTACCGAAGGTGAATCTTTTTATAAAGGCCCTCTCGCCCAAAGCATGGTCGAGTTTGCTAAAGCAACCGGCGGATGCTTTTCCATGCAAGACTTTGCTGATAACCGGCCAGAATGGGTTGAGCCCCTCGCCTTTGATTATGGTGACTACACGCTCTTAGAAATTCCCCCAAATGGTTCTGGCATTGCCGCACAAATGGCTTTAGGAATTTTGCAAGCTGCCAATGTCAAGCAATATCCTGCCAATTCAGCACAACGTATTCATCTACAGATTGAAGCTATGCGCCTGGCATTTGCCGATGCTTATGCCTATGTATCAGATGCACGCTCAATGGAGGTGCCGGTATCTAGCCTATTAGATAGAGATTACCTCGCAAGCCGTGCCGCCATGATTGATCACACTAAAGCTGGTAGTTATGGTGCTGGTGACCCGCACTCTGGAGGCACCGTCTATCTTTGCGCTGCTGATGAATCGGGCATGATGATTTCTTATATTCAGTCGAACTTCAAAGGCTTTGGTTCTGGTGTTGTTGCTCCTGGTGGCATTGCCTTTCATAATCGCGGTATGAGCTTTAGCTTGGTTGCTGGTCACCCCAATCAAGTGGCACCTGGTAAGCGCCCTTTCCATACGATCTTGCCTGCATTCCTCACCAAGGCTGGTAAGCCTAGCATGGCATTTGGGGTGATGGGTGGCAATATGCAACCACAAGGTCATATTCAATTTGTCATGCGCTTTGTCGATGAATATCTCAATCCCCAAGCTTGTTCTGATACTCCACGTTGGCGTATAGATGACTTAGGCAAGCTTACGGTAGAAGCATCCATGCCTCAAAGCGTAGTAGATGGACTAATCGCAATGGGTCATGAAGTTGCTATACAACCCGCTAATAGTTTGGACTTTGGTAGCGCTCAAGCGATTGCGAAGTTAAGCGAAGAGATTGACTCTGTCTATATCGCTGGTAGTGACCACCGCCGAGATGGATTAGCGGCTGGGTTTTAAGTTTTCGCTAAATCGCAAAAGCCTCTTGCAGTACGCCAAGACTAGTAGTTAAGGTTTTGGGATTAGCCTTCCCCACCTTTTTGACTAAGCGTGCTTTATCAACAGCTCTAATTTGATCCAAAAGAATAAGACCCTTCTTGCCATCATGCGTAATAGGCACTCGAAATCCTGCCGCCCTGCCCTTGCTTGTCATGGGAGCAATAATGACTGTTCGCAAATGGTCATTTAACTCTTGAGGTGACACCACGATACATGGGCGTGTTTTTTTAATTTCACTCCCAATTGTTGGGTCTAAATTGATAAGCCAAATTTCTCCACGAGAAACAATACTTCTTACCAAACCCAATCTCCATCTTCATCATTAGAAAAATCTCCAAGCACTAATTTATCCTCGCCAGATTTTGCAAGACTTTGCGCATCCTGAGACCAATTTTCTCTCACGGTATTTTTTGGCTTGCTTAGAATGATTTTTTCTCCATCGACCGACATCTCAACGAGCTCCTGTATTCCAGATTGCTCAAGAATAATCTTTGGAATGACCACGCCTTTAGAGTTGCCAATAGCCCTAATAGCCACCTGTAGTGGTACTCTGGTTGCAACATTAGATTTATAGCTTTTATTCATAGTAATAACAATGTTATTACATAAATCGAAAGAGGTCAAATAAGAGCGAATACCCCTATTTAGAGGGCAAGCAGTTCATATAAAACCGTTTGATCTCTTGATCACAGCTGACGTCTCTGGGCTCAATCGGTCTTTGCAGAGAAATCCCTTCAATCGTTTTACAGCGACTGAGTGCTACGTAGACCTGCCCTGATGCAAAGGCGCCAGAAGATAAGTCTACCTTCACCTTATCAAGCGTCTTACCCTGGCTTTTATGAATAGTGACTGCCCAAGCGAGCATTAAGGGAATCTGTACATAGGTACCAATAATGCTGGGAGTGATCTTGCCAGACATCATGTCATGATCGTAGCGATACGATTCCCATTGATGAACAGTAACTTCAACCGTATTGGAATATGGTCCGTTTTTAACCATCACCTTGACTTTATCGGCAAGCAATTCTCTAACAACCCCAATCGTGCCATTCACCCAACGCTTCGGAAAAACTGAGTCAGTTGCAGTAAACATCACCTTGGCACCCACCTTTAGCGCTAGGTTATTTGCTGAAGGTAAGTTACGCTCATCAACATTAAACTTACCAGTCGTTTTACCGATATACACCTTGATATCTGAATCAATGGCGCGTAATCCTGCTCCATTGATTTGATCTGCTCTTGCATTGGTGGTGGTCAGTGTGATCGTTTCTTCATCTACTGCTTGATTTGCTCGATAACACTGAGCATTGAGCGTATCAATAGCTTCATCGACATCTTGATTAATACGGATGCGATTCAGAAGGCTGGCAAAGTGCTCATCTTTTTGACGAAAGATCTTAGACAATTCCACCATAGTGACTTCTTTGCGATGCAGAGCCATTGCGCAAAAGAAATACGGCCCCTCGTAGCCACGATCAGCCAGGACTTGCATATCACCGCTCGATACGACTGGCGGTAGTTGAAATAAGTCCCCGACAAACATCACCTGAATACCCCCAAAAGGTTTGCCTTTTTGCGGACCGTTCTCACGTAAGAACAAGTCCATCGCATCGACCACATCGGCGCGTACCATTGAAATCTCATCAATAATGAGTAAGCGGATATCTTTATAAAGACGCTTATCGCGCAATGGCTTGATATCTTCTTCCGGAAAAATTAAACGGGGTGGTAAACGAAAGAAGGAATGAATCGTCACTCCTTTTACCTGGAGTGCTGCAACGCCTGTTGGCGCCACCACGACAACGTTGCCAGAAATCGTTTCTCGGAGGTAACCAATCAGAGTTGTCTTACCAGTGCCGGCTTTACCGCTGACAAAGATATAAGGATCATGACGCTCAATGGCCTCTATTACCGCCTCGTAATCGGGGGTAACTTCAATTTCGGATGAATCTACTACAGGACTAGTCATCCCCTATTGTTTCACGGCATCGGCTACACACCGAAATCCGATATACACCACGGCAATATCACCTGATTTAGATTCGATATCAGACTCTTGCTGTCTTTCTGGGCCATACCACCATGAAGAACCGCGGGTGATGTATCCACCGTTACGCTCAGTAGCAGTCCACTCCCAAACGTTACCGCCCATGTCATACATACCATTGACACCAGGGTTAGTCGTTTTAGTGGTGACATGCCCTGTACCGCGATTCAGAGCCCCAGCAGGAGCTAAACCCTTATAGTCACCACAGCCGCTTAGGCAATGAGAAACTGCTGGTGTACTGCCACCTGGAAATGGGTAACGCTGTCCTTTGGTATATCCAGCTGGCGGATTCGCTCTTTGCTCTAGGAATGCCGCTGAAATCCACTCAGCCTCTGTTGGCAAACGTTTGCCGTAGTAACGACAAATTGACTCTGCTTCTTTTTGATTGAGATGCACTGCAGGCTCAAAATCCCCTGCAGGAACACCATAAGGTGTCTTCCACGTCCAACCTGGCTTTTGCACAAAGCCGCCTTCATAAGCAAGACCCCCACCATTCTTCTCGGCAGCACTCACAAATCCGGTAGCAGCAAAGACTTTGACATCAGCGATATTCATCTCGGTTTGATCCCAAATGAGATTACCAATTTGCACAGTAGGAATAGAGGATGCAGGAGTACTTTGACCACTAGAGGGACGCAGCATGAAATACAGAGCAATGACTGTGAGTAATAGACCGAAAAGGATTTGGTAAATATCAAACTTTTTCATATAGGGATGTGAGCTAGGGCAAAGAAACTATTCTAATGAAAGAATCTCGTTAGCACATCAAGTGATCATCAAAGAAAATAGCTTGTGCGCCGGTATTCCAACGCATTAGCTCAATGTTTAGCAATAAAAATAAGAGCGATTTTTACCCAATTCTTTAGCCTTACACATCGCCTCATCTGCATGGGCAATTAATTCATAGGCAGAGCTGACATTATCTACCAGATAAATAGCGACCCCAATGCTCGCCGAAACCTTTGCGAAATAACCATTTAAGTTGTAGGAAGTAGTTAAGCCTTCCAAAACGCACTAGTTAGGGTAATTTAATGAAGGTTAATACCGATGAAGACCCATTACACGCTCAATGACAACACCAGTATTTTTTAGCACGCATTTATTTGACCAGTAGCACTGCTTGCTTGGCTAAAACAGAGACTCTTTGAGAAACAGAACCAAGGACGATACCACTAACGCTGGAACGGCCTTTGGCGCCCATAATAATCATGTCAGACTTTTCAGCTTTGGCGATGTTACAAATCATCGTGGGAACATGCCCTAATTCGATGATGCAGCTATGCTTAACTTGAGATTTATCTAGAATTTTAAGTGCAGACTTCAATTCCTTTTGACTCATCTCAATTGTATGATCTTTCACTACTTGACTGCCGACATAGCGCTTTACCATACCCAGCGGATCATCGTCATGGACATTAATCAAGGTAATAGAGGATTTAGAGCGCAGATCTTTAACTAAATTGACTGCAGACTTCACAGCCCTCAAAGAATTCGATGAACCATCCACAGCTACAAGTATTTTCATAATATTTTCCTAGTTTATTGTTTAGTTGCTAATCATGGAGATCAAGAGTCATTACGCTTCAATCACAACCAACTCACCTTGCTGAATCTTCTCTTCCATCTTGCGCAAGGAAAGATAGGCGCACTGCTCTTCGCCAATCTTGATCTCTAGCTCTCCAGAATCGTCTATGGATGCAGGGTACTCTCCAGCAAATAGCACCATGAAGCCAAGGTCTTGACCATCTGCTCCATGTTTGCGGGATAAGGTCCCTTGAGTAATGCGCAGTTTCATAATGTCATCCCAGCTATCATGTATAGCCTTTGAGTTGCTCAAAGCGCTGAAAGCATTCCTTAGCATAGGCTAATACCTGGCCATCGGTTGGATGATCAACTGTTTTAACGCCAATGATTTTTTTAGCTATCGCAGCATGATGTTCAGTAGCATATTCTTGTAGCTCGCCCTTCGCAAACCCAGGCCCCACAAGCAAGATTTCACTAACATCAGCGACTTGAGCTAGGATTTCGTCGAAAAAATGACGATCCTCGGGCGCATTACCGCTGCCAATAACATTGGCTTTATGGTGTAAGTGCGCTTGCTTGGCATTACTACGAATGATCTGATTGTGCTCTGGATCATAAAATAAGACATGGGCTTCATGATGATCAACCCAGATGACTGCATGGTTTGTATGCATAACTTCACTCCAAAATAAATAGCAATGCTCTGATATACAGTGATTCATAAAAGGTTGATATAGCCCTCCTTCATCACACCAGTGCAGTCTATTGGTAATTACTGAACCTTTTTTGATTTAAATCAAAAACGGGTCTATTTCTCGTTAGAAAATGCATCCTTAGACAGTGAGCATTAACGAGCATTAAACAGTATTAACGCCAGCATTTACCAATCAACGACTAAATTCAAAAGATCAGGAAAAACATGCTAGCTAGCTTGATATACCGCAGCCAAATTATCGAGAATGTAGATAAAGAGATGATTTTGGAAGTGGTTAAAAATGCTAATCATCGCAATAAAAAGCGGGAGATTTCAGGTCTGCTTTTTTTTGATGCGCCTTTTTTCTTTCAGGTGCTTGAAGGCCCTCAAGAATCCATCAAAGCCTTGTACAGGAAAATCTTGCAAGACCCAAGACACAGCAATGTGGTGTTACTTGTAGATGAAACGATTAAAGCACGTCAATATCCGAACCTGGGAATGCATTTCCTGGATATTGAGAAGATAAAAAGTATCGATTTGTCGTTAGCAGAATATCGCGAGAAAAATCATTTGAATCCAGCAAATAATAATTTTGATTCTAAAATTGAGAAGTTTATTTGCCAGTTCATAGAGTACAAATACAAAAGCAATCTGCGTCATGCAATCGCTAACGGATTGAAACAATTTTCTTATCCCGTTATACAAGAACATTCAAACTCTATAGCAGAGCCTCCAAATGGCTATGCATTTGCCTTCCAGTCAGTGATCGACTGCCGTCAAAGAAAAACAGTATTCGTAGAAGCACTTGCTAGAGGGCCTGATGGTCAGGGCGCTAAAGAGTATCTTTCTAGCATGAGTCAGGCTGAATTCGCACACTATGACATGCACTCAACCGAAGATGCCATCAGTCTTGCCGCGCAACTTGGCATTGAGAAACTCTCAGTGAACTTTAGTCCAAATACCATCTTTCAATCGATTGATACCGCAGATAAGCTAGGAGCGATGCTTGAGCGGTATGGGTTTAATCCTAATCAATTGGTAGCTGAGATTACTGAGTCAGACTTCATTGGAAATCATCATCTAGCTCCAAATATCATTGCAAAATTAAGGGCCAGTGGCGTTAAATTAGCGGTCGATGATTTTGGCGCCGGTTATGCGGGTCTCTCACTTTTAGCTCAATTTCAGCCAGACATACTTAAAATCGATAGTGGCCTGATCGGATCGATCTCATCAAGCGGTCCTAAGCAGTCTATTGTCAGAGCCATACATGACTGCGCTGATAGTTTAGCGATTTCGGTAGTAGCTGAAGGCATTGAACATGAAAATGACTTTCAATATTTGACCAGCATCGGTATTTCACAGTTCCAGGGCCATTTATTTCATACCCCAAAACTGAATTCCTACACAGCACACCAGTGGTAAAAATAATTATAGATTATTTAATTTAAAAACTATAATGAACTATGAACTCTGCACTCAATGGTCTCTCTAAAGTCTCCCAACACCCGAAGGCAGTGTGCGTGAACTGCAGCACTCGAAGCCAGTGTCTGAATGGCAAATTGACTACAGAGGAAGTCAATAGTCTGCCAGCAAATTTTATTATCCGCTCAACCTTACTGGAGGGGCAATTTCTCTATCGCAAAGGAGAATCCCTCACTCATGTTTATAACTTGAGATTTGGATCGTTAAAGAGCGAAATAATTATGTCCAATGGCATGAGACAAGTCACCCATTTTTCATTACCTGGTGAGCTTCTTGGACTAGATGGGATTGCCAATGGTAAGCATCAAGTAGATACAGTGAGCATTAGTAATAGTGAAGTGTGTTCAATAACGTATACCAACTTGAAAAAATTGACTAGCGAATTTCCAGCGCTGATGAATAATCTCGAGAATTCTTTAAGCGCCCTACTCAATACCACTAATGTCCATATTTTTGATCTAGTGAATCTGAATGCCACAGAAAAGTTGGCTGATTTCTTAATTGAATATGCGAACCGAATTAGTACCGTTGGCTTTGATCGTGATAATTTCACCTTACCAATGAATCGGGTTGATTTAGCAAGTTATTTAGGCGTGAAAATTGAAACTTTAAGTCGCTCTATTACCCAATTAGAAAAAGTGGGCGCCATCAAATCCACTAATCGTCATATTGAATTCGTCTCCAGAAAGCCGATATTTGAGTTTTTAGATTCTGCCTTCCTAAGAGAAAAGCATAATTCTAAAAAAGGGGCGGCGCCTACTTATCCTGAGGACTTTGAAAAAAGAAAAGTCTAATGTCTTCTGCTTAAGGTAGGCAACTTAATCTTAAATCATTCTTAAGGGTTACTTTTTTTGATACCAATCAAAATGATTTCAGTATTTACATTCAATGAATCTCATTCTTTTTACGAAGTGATCTAAAAAGGGTTTAATTTTAAATCATCTAGTATTTGGGACTATAAGGAGGAACTCATGCAATTATTGGCATTAATATGCTATGTACTCTCCTTTCTGTTTCAAATAGTTGCGGTATATATCTGCATTACTCTCACCTTTAAGATTGCCGGAGCGTTTCGTTGGGCATGGGTCTGCCTTACGATTGGACTTACCTTGATGCTATCAAGAAGGATATTCCCGGTGATTGATATCTATACAAGCGGTAACTTCAAGCTAATAGACGCCTTTTTTGCATTAGCAATCTCAATTTGCATATCTGGTGGCATATACGGCATCACCAAACTCATTGAATCAGAAAAAACTAAAAATCAAGTCCTTTCATTGCTATCTGCTTTAGATCCTCTGACGAATTGTCTTTCTCGTACGGAAATATTTTCAAAAATTGCCAATGAGATTGAGCGCACTCTTAGAACGGGTAATACTTTTTCAATCCTGGAGATTGATATTGATTATTTTAAAAAAGTGAATGATCAGTTTGGCCATCAAGTTGGCGATGAGATACTAATTAGCCTAGTCAAGCATATTCAAGAATCATTGCGTGATCTGGATATTCTGGGCAGAATTGGGGGGGAAGAATTCTTAATCTTGCTGCCTGAAACGAAAGAAATTGAAGCTCTACAGGTAGCCGAACGCATTCGTGCCCATATAGCTAGCATCTCACATCACACCAGCTGGAGCGAGCCCATACAAATCACGGTGAGTATTGGTATTACTAGCTTTAAAATTTCTGCTTGTATTGGCAGCAATAAGCAAGAACTCTTAAAAGAATTAGTTCACAAAGCAGATCAAGCTATGTATCTGGCAAAGGACTCTGGTAGAAATTGCAGCTGTGTCCTATAACGCATCATTAATATATTTATAAGAGATGCATCAGCAAAAACAATATACACGCTCTGATTTATCCAGAATTGCTGTCATTGTGATGAAAGAGAAAGGTCTTGAGCCTGATTTTTCAAAAGAAGTACATGCTCAATTAAGTACTATCAATGCACCTGGCGTTGATGATGACCCGAAGATACAAGATCTGACTCACCTGCTATGGTGCTCCCTGGATAACGATGACTCTCGAGATCTAGACCAGCTGACCACCTGTACTGAAATCGGTAATGGCTCTTATAAAATATTCATCGCAATCGCTGATGTCGATGTGCTCATTAAGAAGAATACGCCCATCGATGAGCATGCGCAATTTAATACCGCATCAGTCTATACATCAGCACGTATTTTCCCGATGCTTCCGGAAAAGCTGTCAACCAATTTAACTTCACTGAATTTTAATGAGCCTCGCTTAGCCCTGGTTACAGAGATAGTGATTGGTAATGATGGTGATGTACAGGGTTCTACCATTTATCGCGCCAAAGTATTGAACAAAGCGAAGTTGGCCTATGATGCTGTCTCTAGTTGGATTATCGGAAGCGCACCTGCACCCCTAGGCATCACCTCTGTGCCAGGTATGGATATCCAGATCAAAAACCAAGACCAGATTGCGCAAAAACTGAGAGTCAAGCGACATCAAGCGGGATCATTGCAATTGGAAATATTTCAACCTAAAGCCATTTTTGAAGGCGAAAGAATTATTGGCATCGCAGAGCAAGAACATAACCGAGGCAGACAACTGATTGAAGAATTCATGATTGCTACGAATGAATCGACTGCTCATTTTCTGCAAAAAAAGGGGATTCCATCCCTTCGTAGAATTGTCCGTAGCCCAGATCGTTGGCTCAGAATTGTTGAGCTTGCGAAGCAATATGGAGAGGCGCTCCCAAACGATCCAGACTCTAAGGCCCTCTCTGAGTTTTTAGCGAAGCGGCATCTTGCTGACCCCCTACGCTTTCCTGATCTTTCATTAATCGTAGTCAAACTCATGGGTCCTGGTGAATATGTTCTTGAGAACCCTGGTACCGAACCGATAGGTCATTTTGGACTCGCAGTGCAAGACTACATGCACTCCACCGCTCCAAATCGCCGCTATCCTGACCTGATTACTTTGCGTATGCTCAAGCATGCTATTGCCAATCGCCCCAGCCCTTATGATCATCAGGAACTGTATTCCTTAGCACTTCACTGCACGACCCAAGAAGATGCTATCCGCAAAGTCGAGCGCAGAGTTCGAAAATCTGAGGCAGCTCTCTTTCTGGAACCCTATATTGGCAAAGATTTTGATGGCGTGATAACTGGGATTACTCCCAATTATGGCTGGGTCAGAATTTTTAATCCGCCAGCAGAAGGCATGTTATTAAAGCTTCCACGAGATGCCTCGATCGGGAACAAGTTACGCGTGAAGCTGGTATCGACCGATGTGGAATTGGGTCATATTAATTTTATGAAGACCGCTTACTAACACTGTAATGCAAGTATCGTGATTCCTAGCGGGCCTTGATGGAATCAACCAGAAATCAGAATGTCTGACTCTAATTAAAAGGTTAAGCTAAAGCAGTCGGAATTTTGTAACCCTTCTCGCGAAACAAGGTCAGGCAAGCATGGACGACCCTCTCGTCATAGATTCTGCCACTACCCCCTTCAATTTCGGCCAATGCCTCTTCAATTCCAGGCGAAGTACGGTAAGGACGGTTGCAGGACATTGCGTCCATGACATCAGATACAGCTAAGATGCGGCCTTCTATACTGATTTGATCTCCCTTCAATCCATTGGGATAACCACTACCATCAAGCCTTTCGTGATGCTCCAATACAGAGTGAGCAATAGGCCAAGGGAAAGTTACATTTTTCAGTAAGTCATAGCCCGCTTGAACATGATTTTTCACCAAATTATATTCTTCTGGCGAAATCTTGGCAGGCTTACATAGGATCTCAACAGGAACAATAATCTTGCCAAGATCATGCAAGTAACCAGCCACCATGAGACCCTCTTGATGAATGCTATCTAAACCCATCTCCTGAGCAATAGCTTTAGCCAAATCACCTACATGCTTTTCGTGTCCAGCAGTATACGGATCTCGTAATTCCACTAACTGTCTTGTGATGTCTATGGTTTCCATTAAAGACAGTTGTAGCTTTTCATTGTGGATAGCTTCAAGTTTAGAGATTACTAATTCAGCAACAATTTTGGCCTTATCATCCATAGTGACTACTAACTCAGCTGCTCTCCTGGCTTTCTCTTCGTTAGCAATGACTAACTCTGCTGCACGTTTAGCCTTCTCTTCATTGGCAATAATTAGCTCTGCTACTCGTTTAGCTTTTTCTTTATTTTGAAAGGCGAGCTCTTCGTTGGCAATGACTAATTCTGCAGCTCTTTTCGCTTTATCACTATTCGCAATCACAAGCTCCGCCACAAGCTTAGCCTTTTCGATATTGGCAAGAACCAATTCAGCTACACGTTTAGCCTTCTCTTCGTTTTGGAAAAGTAGCTCTTTATTGGCAATAACAAGATCAGCAGCCATATGTGCTATCTCATCATCAGTCGTTACTATTTTTTTCATTTGAAACTTAATCATAGGGTGGCAGTTATTATTTAAGTTTAAATCTTATTCTCATGAGAATTTTAACTTATATCAATAATTATTACTTTCTCAGATGTGATTGATACTGCTGTTACTAAAATCAAACAGCATCATGGCACGCTCTATGATACAAAGTTAGTAGTTGTCTATTTAAGCTGTTCGCAGAAAAAAGATTTGCTATTTCAGAAGTTAAATCGGCTTAGAACGGAAAAATCAACTCCTCCATGATGTAGCGATAGAAGTAATTGGGTCCTAAAAAACCTGCTGACTTGCCATATCCTGCACGCGTTTTAAAGTAATAATCATTGGAGGCTACTGGACTAGTAGCCGCAAGTTCATACAGTTGAGTCGTGGTACTGGGTCCTTGATTAATCGATTGCCTACCAACGCCTGCAGTGCCGCTAAACATCCAACCTTCGATGCGCTTGCGAGTACCGAATGCAAACATGTTTTCAATATATTGATTGGGATTAAAGTAGTTATTGACTACGCTTGTATTGGTATCCCAGTATTGTCGGTAGCGCAGTTGAGCCGTTATGCCATACTCCGGAACCAAGTCGTAAATTAATTTAGCCCGTGCTATTGGTCTAGTATTGGTATCTGAGAAGTACATATTGGCACCCATGAGCACTGCCGTAAAGCGCTCAGTGACTTGCTGCTCTATGCTGGCTCCACCTATAGTGTAGTAGATGCCATTATTGAGAGAATTTTGAGTTTCTACGCGATCACGATTTATAAATAACTCTGCCTTGGTAGAATCAGTCACCCTAAATCCGTAATTACTATCAGTGGTAATGAGTTTATGACCATTCTCTAGGTTGTAGCCAAGATTAGCGTTATAACCAAGTCCCGTTCTTGGGTTAATCGCTTTAGTGAGTATGGTGTACACCTCTGCTGAAGAATCCCAGCCACCTTGCGTAAAGTAATTATGTTGGTAGCTAATCCCAGTATATTTTTCACCATGCTCATAAAGCGGTAGTAAACCAGCATTGTATTTATAGGTAGAGAAGCCTTCACTATCTGAGGCAATATAAGTATTAGGAGCTGATATTGCCATCTTAGCTGAAGGCAACCCTTCAGCATTAGCAACAGATATGATTAATAAGATACTTAAAGATGACTGGGCAACCATTACAAAAGATTTCATTTGGTTCCCCAAGATTTACGCAGCTTAAAAATTTCAGAAAAATAGCCGTACACACATGCAGGCTGCAAAATTAAGCCGTAGGCTAATACATAGAACATAAAACCTAAAATATTAGCCCTCACTTTAAGGTTCTGTTCGTTGAACATTGTCTTTCCCTTCAAATACATTTGCCAGTTAAGAAGAAATGCCATCGGCAAGAGAGACAAAGTCATCGGGCCAACAATCCAGTAAACACCAAAACAAGCCAATATAATTCCGGGTATAAATCCAAAGGTAAAGGCAATATCCATGAATGGAAATAAGGTGTTCCACCACACGTAAAGAGTTGAATATCTTGGCTTAAATAAGATAGATGGATTTTCTTTGAAAGCTTCAATTAAGCCTCTAGACCAACGGCGCCGTTGATGAATAAATTTACTTAAGGTATCTGGGCAATCCGTAAATGCTAGGGCATTCTCGGCATGCCCTACCCTATAGCCAGCAGCAAGGATTTTCCAGGTAAGCACAATATCCTCACCAACCATTTCAGGCCACCCACCCAAGTCCATCACTGTTTCTCGGTCATACAAAGAAAATGCGCCTTGGGCCACCAAGGTCCCCTGAAATAAGGACTGAATTCGCTTGATCGTAGCAATCCCCAAAAAATAATCCCACTCCTGCGCCTTGGTAATCCAATTTTCTCGAGAGTTTCTTATTAAGATCTCGCCAGCAACTGCTTTGGTATTCACTGGATCAGAAAGATAGCGACCAACCAGATTCCTCACTCCATCTTGCAGAATATAGCTATCTGCATCAATAGAAATAATGATGTCTGTTTTGCATTCTCTTAAACCATGATTAAGTGCAGAAGCCTTACCCCCATTGTGACCTAAATCAATCAATTCTAAATTTTGGTGCGAAGCCTGAAGATTGCGAACAGAATCAACGGTTTTATCACTTGAGCCATCATTAATAACAATAATGCGAATACTCTCTGGATAATCCTGTAAAAAAATTCCTGATAAGGTTGAGGCAATTGATTTTTCTTCGTTGTAGGCAGCAATCAATATCGTTACGGGTGGATACTTTTGCTGATCCATTACCTTAGGTCTTTTATCTATGAGTAATGCCATTGCCACAAAGGCATTCATAAAACCGGGAATAATCGCTATGAAAGTAATGATGAAATAGGCTGCAAATACTCCTATTGCATTACTAAGGTCTTCATACCAGGGCTGGGAATACCAAAAGGAAAAACCCATCCAAGATAGGGCAAAAATGAGGGCTAAGAAAAACTTGCTCTTAACTGAAAAATACAAAAGAATTTATCCAAAATTTATAATCATCGAGAATACTACTTTGTGGTCTTGTTTTGTCGTTTTAAACAATAAACCTCAGCCTGATTAAGCTGCTTGGGATTTGATAGCAGACCCTCCTAAAGCCGAACAAAAATTCCCTAAAAATGATTTAAATGCCCTTTAAAGCCTAAAACAAAGGGTTATTGATTACCTACGTAAAAAAATAAGCCGGTATTACAAAAATATAAAACTATTTAATACATATATAAGTTAGTATCAATCAAGTAAGTATGTATAGTGAGAAGCGGTGTTAAATATATGCAAAACGCTTCAATTCTGATAGTCGATGATGCCCCTGCAAATCTTGAATTATTAAAAGCCTTGCTGGAAAGTCGTCACTATAAAGTCATAACAGCCTCTAGTGGTGCTCAAGCTCTTGCAGCAATTAAAGACTCGATACCAGATTTGGTAGTGCTCGATGTGATGATGCCAGAAATGTCGGGCTACGAGGTATGCCAAGCCATTCGGCAAGACCCAAAGACAATGTTATTGCCAGTGGTCATGCTATCAGCGCTTGATCCAGACCTTGAAAAGGTCAAGGGCCTAGAGGCTGGCGCAGATGACTTTTTAAGTAAACCAATTCGTCAAGCGGAATTGTTCGCCAAGATTAGTTCCTTACTCAGAATTGCCAATATCCATAAAGAATCCGAAAAAAATCTAAATCTTTTGGAAACCCTGACCAAATACGATCCATTAACAAAATCCTTCAGTCGCACCGAAATCCTTCATCAACTCTCTATTGAGATTGATCGCTCACAAAGAAATAAACACTATTTATCTTTAATGGTCATGGATATTGATTACTTCAAAAATATAAATGATCAATATGGACATCAAGTAGGAGACGAAGTTTTAGTTAGCCTCGTGAGACATATCCACACAACCCTTCGCTCTACTGATTCCATGGGCCGTATTGGTGGAGAAGAGTTTCTCATTCTTTTGCCAGAAACCAATATTGAGGGTGCAATAGAAATTGCTGAGCGCCTTAGATCTGATGTCGCTAAAGCAACATTTAAAACAAGCTTATCCATACCAATGCAAATTACGATGAGTATTGGATTAGCAATGCTCAATCCAAATCATCATCTAAATATAGCTCAAGATGTTCTACTTAGTGATCTAGTTAATCAGGCTGATATGTCCATGTATGCAGCGAAACAAAATGGTCGCAATCAAATTGCTGCCTAATTTTAATTTTTAAACAAAGAGCGGATACGGCATGAAGCTTGGCACTATTTTAATAGTCGATGACACACCTGAAAATATCGATTTACTAAAAGCGGTATTGGAAAGTCACAGCTATGAAATCAAAACAGCCTCCAGCGGCCTCCAAGCACTTGCATCCATTAAAGAATCGATTCCCGATTTGGTAGTGCTCGATGTGATGATGCCGGAGATGTCTGGCTATGAGGTATGCCAAGCCATTCGACAAGACCCAACGACGATGTTACTGCCGGTAGTCATGCTATCAGCGCTCGATCCAGCCCTTGAAAAAGTCAAAGGTTTGGAGGCTGGAGCAGATGATTTTTTAGGTAAGCCCCTGAACCAAGCTGAATTATTTGCCAGGATTGACTCCTTACTGAGAATTTCTAATATACGCAAAGAATTAGAGCAAAAAGTTGCACTACAGGGAAATGAAATTGAAAATTTGAATAACCTCAAGCTATCTTTGTCACCCGAAATCTCAGATATCATGGTTGATGAAAACCAAGTCAATACCGAGGAATCGCATCGCAGTGAGGTGACGATGGTTGTCATTGAGTTACACAACTTCGGTCAGTTTGTAACAGGTAGCCAAACCGAAGAAGTGGCAATCATTTTAAGTGAGGTGCATCAAGTTCTCGGTAAACTGATTGGTCAGTTTTTTGGTAAAGTTCAACGCTTCTCATGCGATGAATTCGTGATCCTTTTTAATGATCCTACCCCCATCGATAACCCCATGTTAAATGCAGCAAGTTTAGCCAAACGGTTTAATACAGCATTCACCAATCTCAAAATGCGCTGGGCTCAAAAGGGCTACAGTGAGCCTTTATTTTTGAGTATAGGTATAGCTACAGGTTATGCCACGCTAAAGATGACAAAAATTCAAGATAAAGAGTTTTATACCGTACTTGGAGATGTCAGAGAATTTGCTTTGAAGTTATGCCATGAGGCAGAAGCAGGAGAAGTTCTGATTGATGCCCGTACCGCGTCTAAATTAAAAACAGATTTAGCGCCTGTTCGTCAACGTTCAGTTTTTCTGGGTGGTAGCCAAAAAATCGTAGATGCATTCAAAATTTAAAAATCAAATGATCAATTGGTACCAACGACTTACACATGAGCGAATCGACTATTTGATGTCAGAAAATGAAAGGCCAGCCAATACTGATTAGGTCACCCTTTTGAATAAAACCCCTCATGGAGGCTCTCAGGGAATTTTTTGGGGCGAACGACGGGGCTCGAACCCGCGACAACCAGAATCACAATCTGGGACTCTACCAACTGAGCTACGTCCGCCGTTGTAGAAGAAGAAATTATATCCTTTTTAGGAGAAATCCCACTAAAACAGCCTTAATCTGCGGTTTCTAACTCAAAAGCAGCCCAATCGCCAAGGCATAAGCTGGCATCTAGAAAGAAATCTGCAATGGCTGCTTTGCTCTGCACTTTAGCTAAAGCATGATGATCCGAGAGGCGTTGACGCCAGTAGCGCGACCCTGCTCTGCCGTGAGCTAAACCCAAAATATGTCTTGTGAATGCGCCTATATAAAACGGTTTTTGTTTTGCTTGGCATTCCTCAAACCATGACTGTACTTGCCTTACCAGTGCAATCTGAATTCTATGCCATTCAGTTTCACTAAAGAGATAACCAGCGGCATCTCCATTCGTATTTATCAGGTCATCCCAACCCAACAACATTGCCGGGAAGTGATACGCCGCCCTACCCACCATGAAGCCATCAAAGTCATCCCAATGTCCAGCAACCTGTTCATTGGTTTCTAGGCCGCCATTCAGCAAGACTTTAAGATCAGGAAATTGTTTTTGAGCATCCAATCTGAGTTTGGCAGCCACTTCATAATGTAGCGGTGGTTTGCTGCGATTCTCTTTCGGCGAAAGTCCCTTGAGCACCGCATTACGTGCATGAATGGTGACTTGACTCGCACCTGCGTCAGCAACCGCCAATATGAAATCTAAGGCAAATTGGTAATCCTTTTGTGAACTCGCTGCATCCATCGAATCCAAACCCAAGCGATGCTTCACTGAGATCGGAATATCCACCGCGTTCTTCATTGCTTTAACGCACTCAGCCACTAAATTAGGCTCAGCCATCAAGCAAGCACCAAAGGCTCCGCGTTGCACTCGCTCTGAGGGGCAACCGCAATTGAGATCAATCTCATCATAGCCCCACTGCTGTGCCAACTCAGCTGACCTTGCTAAATCATTAGGCTCTGAGCCACCTAACTGAAGTACCACTGGATGTTGATCCTGTGAATAATCCAAGTGACGTGGCACATCGCCATGCATCAGCGCTCCTGTTGTGACCATTTCGGTATATAAAACAGCCTCTTGAGTGAGCGTCCGATGAAAAGATCGGCAGTGACGATCAGTCCACTCCATCATCGGTGCAACGGCTAGGCGCTTCATACTGGATATAGGTTTGCTGTCTGTCATTTAGTTAATTTGGATGTAAATTGCATACATATTGCATATGATCTGCATAAAATGTGTATGATTTATGCATAGGATTTAGTAGTTATTTGCATACGACCCCCATTTTAAAGGCGATTGATGAGCACAATCAGCAAACTACCCTCTGGCAATTATCAAGCACAGATCCGCAAAAAGGGAATCTATCGAGCAGCTACATTTGCCAGCAAAACTCAAGCAGCTAAATGGGCAGCTGAAATCGAATCGCAAATTGAAGGCACTGGCAGCGCAGGATTGATTGCACCACCCAGAGGCTTGATGATCTCCCAGGTTATTGATGCTTATGCCCTACTAGAGCCAAAAATCAAATGGGGCCGCACAAAGACAGCCAATCTCAAACGATTATCAAAAGAGTTTGCAGCTGTGCCAGTGCGATCATTTAACCAGGTGCACATCAGAGAATTCTTAGACAAACTCACCAAGTCTGGCGCTGCCGGTGTGACACTGGCCGGCTATCTCTCAACCCTGGGATCTGTCCTGGGCTGGGCCCATCACTCCAGGAGGATCAATATAGATCCAAACCTGGCAAAGAGTGCCAAAGCAGCGCTCTCACACACTGGTGTCAAAACTAGAGGCAAGCAGCGCTCCAGGACTCCAACAAAAGCAGAGCTGGCTGCCCTATTCAAACACTGGAAAGATAAATCTGAGCAGCTGCAAATCCCAATGGCCGACATCACCACCCTGGCGATTGAAACTGGAATGCGCCTGGCTGAGATTTGCCATCTTCTCATTGAGGATTGCAATTGGAAAGCTCGCACTGTAATGATCAGAGATCGCAAATCACCAACGGATAAGCATGGCAATGATCAAACCATTCCAGTGACACAGGCGGCCATAGATCTGCTCAAGAGCCACGCAGGCAAGCGCAGTGATGGCAGAGTATTCCCAGGGCTCAATCATCGCTCTGTGAGCGCTAGATTCACACGCAGCTGCCAGCAAGTAGATCCTCAGATTATTGATTTGCACTTTCACGATTTGCGCCATCATGCGCTCACCAACTTTGCAAATAAGGGGCTCTCACTGCCAGAGCTCTCACTCATATCCGGCCATAAGTCTTATGACATGCTCAAGCGATATGTGAATCTCAAAGCTGCTGATCTCGCTAAAAAAATATAGATTCAATCAGTTTCGTTGCGGATCCGCCACATGTTGGCGGATTTTTTTTAATTAAAAATATTCTAAAAAGTTACGAATATCACAACACATGAATTCACAGAATCACACAAATGCAAACAAATGCAATCAGATGAATGTAATGAAAAAAATAATGTTGTGATATTCACAACTAATCTCATCACATTTTAGAAATAAAAAAAATCCTCCAGTATGAATTTGCTTACCAAAAATATAAGAATTCATTACATTTCACCCAGTAGCACGAAATTATTTTTTTAAAAAGGAGCGACAAATATGGAAGTATTCAATTCGATAGGATTGATCACTGAGGCGCAACTTGCCCAGATGATGAAAGTAGAAGAAAGCACATGCAGAGCATGGCGCTATCGAGGCATGGCGCCAGCGTGGTCAAAGGTTGGCAATCAGATTCTGTATCGAGTCAAAGATGTTGAGGTGTTTATTGCTGAGCGCACTCGCCCAGGAGGCACTGCACAGCTCAAAGGAATTTTATGAGATCTCAAATCAAAACGAGCCGACAAGGGTTGCACCCCAAGTCAGCTCTAAACCCCTGCCAGAAATCACTCAAAACAAGGATCTACCTCAATGCTACCAAATCCGGATGTCATAGACATCAAGCAGCTAAGGCGTAGAGATTTATTTTGGCGAGAAAACGAGGCCATTTATGGCGGCTTCTTCCCCAAGGGCGCTAAAAGCTTTCATAACTTCTGCACTGTTTATCGGAAGGAATTGGAGAGCAACGGCGCATTAGTCAAAACAGGATTCGGCTCACTTGTGCATTCAGATCTGATGCATGTAGCCATCAAACAAAAGATTTGCGGCCTGGCATATGTCGGCCATTACACGAATAAGGAATAAAGATGCAACGAAATAATCCTCCAAAACCAAAAGCGCAGCATCCTCTCTTAAATTACCGCAATCGCCACACGATGATCCAACTGCGATCACCAGTGAGGATCGATGGCGTAGTCAAAGAAACATCTGGCAACTTTGTGCGCCTGGAAGATTGCACGATCACTGGCACAGCCAATGATCACTCTGCTTCTGAGGTGTGGATCGACTTAGGAACAATCCAGCACTGGCATTTAGTCTGAGGTGCGCCATGAATGAATTTTCAGCATTCATTGCTGGGCATGGTTACGAGCCGCCCACGCACATTGATCCAGGCAAGATTATGCGCTTTGGAAAAAACAAATCAGCCTGGGCGCGATTATTTGATGATTGCACTGGCGGAGTCTTTGGCGATTGGCGCACTGGTGAGCAGCATGTCTGGCAATCAGGCAGCAAGCCCATCCCCAAAGAAGTGATCATCAAAGCGCAGCTGCTTGCAAAGAAAGAGCGTGATGAAGATTATTCCAGGGCTGCCAATCTCGCTCAGAAGCGTTTTGAGGCTGCCGGAGAAGCTGATCAGGGGCATGCCTACCTGGTAGCAAAGAAAGTCAAAGCGCATGGCTTAAAACAAGTCGGCAATCTATTGATGGTGCCGGTGTATTCAGTGCCCGGAAAAATGCAGTCACTGCAAACAATCGACACTGATGGCAAAAAGCAATTCATGACTGGCGGCAAGATGTCTGGCGGCTGCCACATGATTGGCATGATTGATCAAGGCAAGCCAGCGATCATCTGCGAGGGTTACGCAACCGGCGCCAGTATTCATGAAGCTGATGGCAATTTTGTAGTGATTAGTTTCACCTCCTGGAATCTTAAAGAGGTGGCAATGGAGTTTCACAAGATGCTGCCAGATCACCCCATCATCATTGCTGGTGACGATGACTGGATGACGCCAGGTAATCCTGGAAAGACAGCTGCCATCGAAGCAGCCAAAGCAGTCAGTGGCCGTTATCTATTGCCACAATTTGGCAGCAATCGCCAGCCTGGATGGACTGACTTCAATGATTTGATGAATGTCTCAAAGGAGGCGCCATGAATTTTGATCTATCGCAGAGCATCTCAGCATCTCATTTTGGTGATTCTCCAGTGATACGCAATGGCCTGGAGTTTATGAATAGCGCCAAAGCTCCAGAGTTTATCCTGGAGAAGGTAATTCAAAAGGGTCAGATCTACACATTCACAGCTAAATGGGGTCATGGCAAAACAGCTCTGGGCCTCACTATGGCGATGCATATTGCAGCCGGGATTGACTTTGCTGGATTCCAGGTCAAAAGGTCAAAGGTGCTTTATCTAGCTGGCGAGAATCCGGCTGATGTGCAGCTACGCACCATCACCATCTGCAAGGAATATGGCATCAATCCATCGGACATTAAGGATTGGATCTATTTCAGTGAGAAGTCTTTTGCCATCAATGACAAACCAATCAAAGATGAATTTGTCACAGAGGTCAAGAAGATCACCAGTGTGGATTTGATCTTTGTTGATACAGGCCCGGCTCACTCAGAGATTGAGGAAGAAAACGCCAATAGCAAGATGCATAAAGTGGCAGTAGCGATGCGAGAGATGGCCAATGACTTTAGTGAATCAGCAATGATGGTATTCATGCACCCCACCCAGGGCGCCACACAAGATACTTTGCGCAGCAGGGGCGGAGGTGCATTTGCTGGCCAAGTCGATGGTGAATTACTTGCATGGCAGGATCCATTCACTAAGCAAATTAAATTCTGGCACTCATCAAAGTTTAGGGGCGGCGGATTTGAGCCAGTCTATTTCGATCTCAAAAGGGTTGAGCTTGATAGCTTTGATGACAACTTTGGCAATAAGGCTGTCTCAGTCGTGGCCATACATGCTGAGAAATCAATCGAAAACAACTCAGATGAGATTGGTGGAGACACCAGGATTGTGTTTGACGCATTTGTTTTATGCGCCAGCACAAAGGAGCTGGTGACAGACAGAGAGTGGCGCAGGGAGTCTTATAAGTTTTTGGGCGATAGGAATACAAAGGCAAAGGGTGAGGCTTTTCGCAGAGCCAAAAAATTATTGCTAGGCTCAAAGATGGTGATTGATGCAGAAATTCATCGCTCTTACAGGCTGCCAATTGCAACATCTCCAGAAGTGGAGAAAGTATGCGATTGACAAAAATCACAACACAAAACGCCACAAATGCAATTGTGGCGTTTTCTAAAACCGCCACATTGCCGCCACAAATAAACGCCACAAACGCCACATTGTGGCCACAAAAGCCACAGCCGGACACTACAAACGCCACACCACACCACAACACTCTAGGAGAGTGTGTGGTGTGGTGGCTTTTGTGTCTTTAAATATTTTTTTAGGAGAAAGAATGCAGACATTCATTTTTAGGACTGACACCTTTGAAACACGAAAAGAGGAGATTGATGCCTCTATCGTTTCCGGCCTATTGCTCTTTTATGAGATGGGCGCCAAACCAGGTGTGCCCAAGGCATGGAAACAGCGTGTCAAAAACAAGATGCTGGAGATGTATCCAACGATTACGCATGAGGCGCTTGAGCGTGTGATCCTCATTGGCGAATCAATGAGCACGCATCTGATCAAAGAGCGTTATCGAGGCATAGCCAACACAGTGGGCGTGTATGAGTCACTGATGCACAGGATGCAGCAATTAGATGAAATCAAGAATGAGATCCATGAAGAAAGAAAGCCCCATGAGTAGCCTCACACCAGATGAATTTAAACGAGCCACAGAGGTCGCAGGGCTGCTGCTGATGTATGAGATCGGCTGGCATCCAGGAGCGCCAAGACTGTGGATGAGAAGGCTCAAGGACAAGCTCATGGAGATGTATCCAGGCATCACTGAGGAGGATCTTGACACTGTGGTGTATCAGGCAGAGCTTTACACCAACAGAGTGATCAAAGAGGCTGTAAATATGGCCAGAGAAGCGAAAGAGAGATCGGATGAGATCTTACTAAACCTATCAAAGAGAAGGAAAAAGAAATGAGCGACAAACAAAGAGTCAATCCAACATGCAGCAGCTGCATCAGATACAACGGAGACGAGAGCATTGGCGATTGCCATGCCATGCCCCCATCCATACTGCCTGCGCTGCTTATGCCTGGCTTTGATCACCATGATGTATTGACTGCGTCAGTGCGCCCTGCAGTATTTGGTGATGATGCAGTTTGTGGTCACTATGTGGCAGGGGGGAGCAGATGAATCAAACAATGAATGAATCGCAATTGCCACAGCTTCATCCAGAGACTGCTCAATTGTTTGCAGCCATCTTCCTCATTGGCGTCAAGATGGGAATGAATGGCAATCCAATCAGATCGCCCCAGGATGTTGATGTGACCATACCTGACTCAATGGCCATTGGCTTGATGGCGATGTGGCCAGACGCTGGCAAAGAGGCGCATGAGCGTGTGATGAAGATGGCTCGCATTGTGTATGAGTCATCCATTGAGCCATTCTTGCCTGGCATGCACATCCCTGGTGATCTCCACTGATGGGCAGGGGGCAAAACTTCCCAAAGCCTCACATGCCCGCACCGCTCTGTGGACAAGTAATTTAACGACAAGTAGGAAAAACAACCATGACACAAAGCAACAAAAAAACAATGTGCAATTCAATCGATGGCCAGATTGCCATCTTTCAAAACCTGGATAAAGGCTTGCCAACGCCTGCAATGGACAAAGCAGCAAAGCCCTTTTTCGATGCCCTGGTGCTGAGCAAAGCCCATCAAGAATGGACACCGGCGCAGCTCAACCTGGCTGCCCAGGTGGCCGCTGATTCTGTGGTGATCAATCGCATGCGCAAGCTCATCGCAAAAGATGGCGATGTAATCCCCAATCACAGAGGCGATTTAAATCCCCATCCTGCGCACAAGCTCTTAGACATGGCGATCAAGCGTGTGGGCTCCAACATGCGGCTGCTGCAACTAGGTGCAATCGCAGAGATCAGGACACTGATGCCAGCTCGCAGAGCAGAAGAAGAAGCACGCAAACTGATTGGCGATGATGAGTCACTTTTAGCGTGATTGATTTTTTGAAAATCGCATATTGATTGATCTTGATGCATCTTGATAAATCTTCATAGCTAAATTTTCAAAAAGAGAAAAATATTGGATGAAATATTGCCGGATTTTGATATTTTGCAGGTATGAATAATTTTCAAGCTGAAATCACAAAATCAGAATCTGGTTTTTCTTTCATTGCATCGACACCATCAATTGATCGTGTTGGTGATTCTGTCTCTCAAGATTTCAATCTTGAAAAATATATGCAAAATCCTGTGGTGCTCTTTGGTCATGATCACTCTGCGCCCATCGGGAAGTGCACATCAGCCAGATATGAAAACGGCAATCTGATTGCTGACATCGAGCTGGCGCCAACGGCTAAAGGCCAAGAAATTAAAACCCTTATCGATCATGGCACCTTGCGTGCTGTGTCAATTGGCTTTGCCCCTGGGCAGGCCCAAGAGAATTCAAAAGGTGGCATGGACTTGTCGTCGAATGAATTACTGGAGATCAGCATTGTTGCTGTCCCAGCAAACCCAGATGCATTGCGTATTAAATCCAACGGAGTCGAGCCAGCTGCGCCGCTTGATTGTGGCCCTCAAACGGCTCAGCTCGACTCCACCAATCAACTTCCTAATTCGGAGAATCAAATGGAAACCTTAGACATTGCAGCCGTTATCGGCAATCAAGAAAAGAGCATTTTTGCTCAAGTGAAAGACAACCTGGCAACAATTAAAGCCGGTCAAAACTTCACAGCAACCAAAGCATTAAGCGGCACTAATACGGATGCCACCACTGGCGCACAATTGGGCTTGCCTGCTCAGTTTGTTGGCAATATTGGCATCAATCGTCAGATCCCGAATTTATTGCGCAGCTTAGTGAGCTCTTATGCAGCTAACGGCCAGGCAGTTTCCTTTGCACGCATTGGCATCACCAGTGCAGCGGCAAATGTGAAAGAGCTTGGCAATAAGCCAGAGAGCACTCCATCAGCTGAGCTGGTGACAAAGCAGATTTCAACATTTGCGCATCATATTTCCGTGAGTAAGCAAATTTTGGATGATGATGCAGGCCTCCAGGCTTTGCTCTCAAGCCAAATGATTTTGGGCTTATCTGCAAAGATTGAAGCTGAATTGTGGGCTGAGATTGCAGCTAACAGCACACCATTTGTGCCATCTGCAACTGTTGGCGCAGATCAAATCGCAGAAGCTGGTTTTGCACTGACTTCACAAGGTGCTCAGGGCGTGA
Organism: Polynucleobacter sp. es-GGE-1; assembly: GCF_018882005.1. Taxonomy (NCBI): domain Bacteria; kingdom Pseudomonadati; phylum Pseudomonadota; class Betaproteobacteria; order Burkholderiales; family Burkholderiaceae; genus Polynucleobacter; species Polynucleobacter sp. es-GGE-1. The sequence goes on along the minus strand of NZ_JACVPE010000011.1, from coordinate 16,476 downwards.
TTGTTGCAGTTAATCCATCCGATTACTTTGTGACAATGACAGCCAAAGCATCTGGCTCCGGTGAATACTTGGGCTTGCCTTCATTGCCTTATACAGCTGTGCCTGTTGCAGCAGTGCCTGCTGGCAAGATCTTGGCATTCGAGCCTGCATCCGTTGCATTCTTTGATCGCCAGGTTGAGTCAGTAATGCTCGGCTATACGGGCAACCAGTTCACCCAAAATGCTTTGACAGTATTGGCCGAGAATCGTGGCGCTGCCGCTGTTTTGAATCCGAATTTGGTGCTTGTTGGCAGTTTGACTAAAGGCAAGTAATGGCATTAAGCATTCGATCAGTCATCTCTGGATGGCTTGGAGGGAATCAGCCGGTTTATTTCGGCCCTGATCTCTCCACGCCAAACACAGTGATCAACATCAGCCCAGAGCAAGCAGTCAAGCTGCCTGCCCTGGAGCGTGTGCGCTCACTGTATGCCAGCCAGATGGCTGCAGCATTCCCCAGGGTTTACTCTGGAGATTCAACATCAAAGCCGCTGGAGAATCATCCAGCGCAAAAGATTCTTAGGACTCTGTCTGCAGCCGATAAGGCAGCATTTGGATCCGATTTAGTTTTATATGGCAACGGCTATCTGCGTATGGTGGGCACATCGCTCACTCATTTGCCGGCAAGCTTAGTGACCAAATTAAGAATGAGTGATGGCTCGATTGCTTACCAGGTAGCAGCTTCTGTGATCCTGGGCACGCAATTTATGACACTGAGAGATTCAGAAGTCATCCACACACCATTTTGGCCTGCTCAAAATGCATTGACTGGAGAAAGCCCGATTCAAAAGCTCTCACAGACAATCAATCTGGGCTTGCAGATTCAGCGTGCTGAATTATCTGTTTTCGCCAATGTGGCAGCGCCTAGCGTTGTGATGGAGACTGAGAAAGCATTGACGCCAGAAGTGGCGCAGCGCTTGCGTGAGCGATTTACATCCGGATTCTCTGGCACATCCCTGGGCAAAGCCCTGGTGCTCGATAACGGCCTCAAACTCAACACAATCGACATTCCTAATCTTTTAAATCTTCAACTGACAGCGCTCAAAAGTGCAGTCAATTTAGATATAGCCAGAGCGTATGGCGTGCCTGCTTCACTGGTTGGCGAGATGGCTGACATCAATCGATCAACAGCGCAAGCTGAGCGCTTATCCTGGCTCCAATCATCTTTGTCGGGCTTATTGGTTTTAATTGCCGATTCCATCGCAGCCAAGATGCTATCCAATGGCGAAAGATCAAATGGCGTATTCATCGGGTTCGATGTGTCTGACGCACAAAGAGGCAGCGGCGCTGAATTAGCAGCATTCATTAGCTCTGTGATGCTCTCAGGCACTGTGACGGCTAATGAGGCTAGAGCATGGCTTGGACTTGAAACGATTACTGGGGGCGATACCTTGCGCCATCCATTAAACATGACAGCGGAAGATCAAAAGTCTGCCGCTGTGGTGTGATTTAGCTTTAATTCCTTATAGTCTGCCAGGGTGATTCCTGGCTTTTTTTTACCTAGCCACCAAGGGTCTTTTGAATAAAAAGGAGGAGCCCTTGGTTTTATTTATTCTTGCCGGGAGCTGCTGGGCTCCTGGTTTTATTTAGCGGCTAAAGCTATATCGCTTTAAGCACAGCTCAGCCCGTCTATCCCTATGTTTCTCAACGCCCTCGGCAATCAGTCTAGGCAATGAGCATGCGGCTTCCTGTTTGGCTTGCTTGCACTGGAATGCCCAATCAGTTTGGTAATTCTTTGTTGCGTTTTCAAGGCAACCATCGAGATCACTCTCCCGGCTGAAATAGATGCCAACAACAAGGATGCTCAAGGCAACGAAAAACAACTTAAACCAGTTAGCGGCAAAGAAGCCTTTTGATTGTTCGCTCATGATTACCCCTTCAATTAGTTATTATTTTTAAAGTTTATCCCCACCTGGCAGCCCACAGCATGGTGAATCAGATAATCTGCACATGCCTGTGCACACGACACCCCTGAGACGCCCTATTTTGTTGGTTTTGCGTCACTATCCATCATGGGAGCAACTGCTAGGCGTTTTGGAATGTTGATCATTAACTTTAATTAAATGGCTATATTCTCGATTTTAAATGTATCAGGGCAGCCTAAGCTGCCCTAACTCTAAAATCCTTGCAGATTAGTTACAACTTATTTAGAAAGTTTTGCCTCTAACTCAACGGCCAAATCAAGAGCTCCCATGTAACCAGACTTGAGGTGAGCTGGTAAATCAGGGTCTCCAACCATGGCACCCAATGTTTCCACTAGACTAAAGACAATGCCCTTTGCCGCACCAATTGCAATCGACTGGTTGGCTACTGCTTCATCAATATGATTGACGGCATCTAGGAAATAATCGTGACCTGGCAGGCCATCAGGGCCTAACTCTGATTTTGATTCCGATTTTGATGCTTTTGTCATAACGCTCTCCACAATTGATAAAAAGTAACTAGCTCAGCATACCTTTAGTATGCGGAGAAATCATGTCAGCATGTGATTTAAATCATCATCATGATTCAATTTTGACCACTTACTGAAGATTCTTGGCTTGTTTTCGTATTCACCCAGCCCACGAGTACCTGCACTGCCTCATTACTAGTACCAAGCCAGGCTTCTTGATCAACCCTGGGGTCACCAATCACACTGGTCAGTTTTGCACTCATAGCTATCTTCAAATCCTCTGGCGGCTTAACTCCCTTCCAAGCTAATAGTAAGGCATCAGTAAAGAGTGCTTTCACTTCAGGATAGCGAAATTGATTTTGTGCATCAATGCCCCAATCAAATGCTAGATGGATATAGTCTGTTTGCCGTCTTTTTTCTTTAGGAAATTTCAGCAATTCAATGAAGGCACTTTTAGCAAAGGGAGTGGTTGTAAATCCGGGCCAGAGATCAAATTGATTGATCCACCCCATTAATCCGCGTTTTGTTTTAAGGATCGACTCAGCTACCAAACGCGGGCCATCAGCAGTATTAAAACAATTTAACTCATGCGCTAAGGATTTCAGTGGAGAACCAAATTTAATGGCACCGCTGGTAAAAAAACGCTGTGCTGTTTGAGCCAGCTTTTCAAACACGGGATCATTCGGCTTGAAATGGTAGAGATAAACATAGAACAGGGGCTCAGCCCATTTCATCGCTCTTTTGGCAATCTTCAGAGAACGAGGAAGATGCATCTCGAAGTATTCGTTTAAATAATCAGCTCGGGTGGATAAGCTGCGCTCTGGCTCCAGCCAAATCGCATAGGGAAAATAACGCCAATAGCGTTGATCGACTTGATGGCCCGAGAGCTGCGCTAAGGAAAAACGAATAAAAGTGCGCTCACCCACTGCAAAAATATCCGGTGGCAGACCAATTCTTTCGATTGATATTTTTTGTGAAGCAATACTTTGAACAGCACTAGCTAGCAGAGGAAAATCTTCTGGTAACGCCGCTAAGTTCATTTTGGTAAAGTAATAGGCTTGGTATTAGAGCCGGGAGCAATAGAAGTTGCGGGCATGATGGGCGCTGTTTGAGTTAGGGGAGCCGATGAACTGCTAGCGGCATCCAAAGCATCTCTCGCCGCTTTGCCTTTTTTAGAATCGGGTTTGAACGCCAAGATAAAGCGCAACTCTACCCGCCGGCTTTTTTCTGCATCTTCTAAACCAAAGCTTTTGACTACCCGCTTATCGGCATAAGAACTAATACCAAAGACATCTAACTTGCGTTCATTTTGATAGGACTGAGGCTTACCTTCAGTAAGAACTTCGTATACCGCCCGCGCACGATCTAGGCCTAAGTGCCAGTTAGTGTAATTGCCTTGTTGAAGTGGCTTAGAGTCAGTGTGCCCCTCAATGAATATAGTTTCAATTTCGGCTTGCTCATCATTTGGTGGGCAGTCTAGTGGTCTAGCTGCTCTTTCAGAGTGAACATAGCAAGGCAGAATCTTAATGAGGGACTCTCTAGCCTTTTTTAAGGTTTGAGTTGAATTGTCATTCAGGACAGCACTATTAAATCCAAACAAGGCATCTGCTGGTAGACCAATAACGCCTGATTGCGGGTCAATCACCACATTCAAACCTGCTTCTTTAAACTTTTGCCCAATGATCAGCACAGCACTAGCCAGCGGATCATTCACACTCTCACCTCTTTGAATAGAATCCACTCTTTGAGAGAGCATCACTACCATGATGATGAACACAAACAATAGACCGATCATCAAATCACTCGCAGAGGCGAGATAACCCGCCTCTTCAACCCGTTCAGCTTGCTTATTATGACTAGATGGCAAAAAGATCATTGCGATACTCTAACTTTACTTTAGATTTGATTAGGTTTTGGGCAATGATTCAACAAAATCGTCCATCGTTTGCTCTAGGGTCGTAATGGTGGTGTGGATCGATGTAATGGCCTGGGCTAATTTTTCATCTAACTTAAAGTGCAGCTGCACTACCTTATTGGAATAATCTGATACTCCGCTAGTTAAATGATTGACGGTTTGATCAATCGAACTCTTAGTCGCCTCAAACTCGGTGCGCAAAGAACTGAGCGCTGCACGAGAAGCGTCAGTGCCTAGTTTAATTTCATTAACAGCATCTTTTAAGGCGCTCGACATCGCAGGAATACCCACCCCAAACTCTTTACTAATGACTTCTTGCGAGGCCACTGTGCCATCTAAACTGCGGGCTATTAAACCAAGAGACTCTGTGCTCGACTGAATTTTTTTCACAAAAGAGTCAACATTTACAATGACTTTATCAATACCGTTTACCGAACCGATTAATCCACCCAAGACAAACTCTAATTTGGTAGCCCCTTCACTGGTGAACTCTTTTGCTCTTTGCAAACCAGACTCTAAGCCAAGCATGGTTTCATTGGTCTTGGTAACCGTTTTTTCGAGGGCATTAATGGCGCTTCCAAAAGAATCGCCAGCCTGGGCAAGGGAGACTCCAGCGCCTACCCCAGCAGTATTGAGTTTTTCAGTCACTTCAACCAGGGTTTTTCTGAACTGCTCCATCTCTTTTGCAGAGTCACCTTTAATCGCCTCTAAGAATTTCTCCATAATATTTTTGAGAGCTTCTTCATTAATGCGACTAATCCGCTCCGTTAAGTTATCAAAAGCATCAATCAGCTTGACACTGAGATCGTTAAATAAAGGCTCGAATGCATTACCGATTGCTTTAGAGATCGAGAGTGCAAAATCTGTTTCAAAACGTTTTAATTGATTTACTTGTTCACGGTTTTGCTGCAGCATTTCATGGAACATACCTAGCTGTGCTTGAATGACTGCTTGCGGGGCATTATCAGGAACGATAGTTCTAAGCTGAGTCTGTAAATCATCAATGGACGCTTCTAACTTTTCCAGCATGAGCTTGGCAGCCCAGTTCCAGACTAAGGAAGACAGCAAGCCGGCAATCGAGGTAATAAACTTACCACCTGCCGTAGCAATCAAGCCCTTGAGCGCTGCATCACGAGATTCTTGATTGCCTGTCATTGCCTGACCTGCATCATTTAATGCTAATGCCAGGAATATGAAGGTAAACATCAAGCCCACACCAATCAATATATTAGGCATGGTTTCATAGAGCGAGAGATTAATTTTTCCCGCTAGGATGTTTCTGGCAGTCCAAATATCTGAGTAGGGTTTCAGGCAGTATTTTTTAGACCCCAAATCCCCTCGAATCGTAATGAGATTTCTTTGACTCTCTTGGAGTAAATCGATGATACGCGTATTGCTTGTCGACCCAATAGCTGTTGTGAAAATATCCCTGCCGGCGGCATCCTTGCCATTAAGCCCAGTAGCAAGATCTTTAATTTCAGTGCTAGATTGAGAAATAACCTTTGACCAAGACCAATACAAAAAGGCAGCGATGAGAAGAATTCCAATTGCAATGCCAATGGGGAGGTATAGATTGACTGGTGTTTGCATGTTTTAGCAGAAATAAAAAGAATCAGAAGATGTTAATGGATTAAATATCAGAGCAGTCTGGAGTTCAACTGGCAAGGGATTACGCATCAACTTCCCTTACAAACACGCTTCATTACAACTAGGCCAAGGGTGCCTTCAGCTACAGGCGCAAAGGGATAAGGGTGCTTATCTTGATAAATCATATTGCCCTCCCCCATTGGCTCAGAAAACCATTTAGTCGAAAGCGCTCTTTGGAGGTCTTTTTTGCAGTTGTACTCAATGTAAGTTCTAAAAGATTGGTAGGAATACTTGTCTTTATCGACAACTAATTCCTTAGCTTCATTGACTAATACTTTGACCTTGACTAGGCCTTTATTCCTTTGTATAGCCTGAGCATCTATATAAACAGAAATATCTTGATTGGCGGTCACCTTAGTCCAATCAGCGTAGGCCAGGCCAGCAAACATCATCAATACAAGCAACAAAAATCGTTTAATCACGTGCCAACCCTTCGCAGAAATGACTCCCTAATGTATTGAAGATACCTAGCATGAGTTTTTGCTTAAGAGATATTTAAGTAGGGGTTGAGAAACCAATATCCAAATCCCAGCGCTGCAATCAACAATACTATAAAGACGGCGAGCTTAATAAATGATTTAGATGGAGTAGTTTTGGGCACCTCAATGCCTTGGATTGGCAATTGCGCAGAGGTTTGCTTGCCAATGATCTTTTGAATCAAGCTAGGTTTTTCAAATTTAAGCTCATTGATCATTTTTTGAGCCAACATAGCTTCAATCTCTTTAAGCTCTTTTTGCTCTTGGAGTGTTTGTTCATCTTCTAGCACTGCTTGGCTTGCATCAAATGCTTGATCTTCAGGTAGCCCCAGAATTTTGGCAACCTTTTGAGCGCTCGAATACTTGATGAGCGGTGAATAAAATGCGCCCTGCTCTTTACCTTCAATTTGCCGAATTTGACTATTCGACAGAATGGCTTTTTTTGCTAACTCCTCGACCGACAAGCCTAGAGTTTCTCTAGCATCCTTAAAACGCTCTCCCAGGATTTTGGGCAATGGATTTTTCTGCTTGTCGGACAACAAAATCTCCTTAAAGGGTTAGCAAATCATCGATTGCTTGCCCAACAACGCCATCGCTAAATCAACTGATGTCGAAACATATTTTTAGCAATCATGACCATCAATAGTGGATATGGAAAACCGGATCCTGCTGCACATTGCCCATAACAATCATGAACTTAGGATAGTGTATACACTAATTGTCACAATGCAAGTATTTCAATTGGATGACAATTTTTAGGTTCAGCATGAGTGATCGGGCGTTCAAGAGCCTCATAGCTCTTGGCTTGATTCCTCAGGCACCGAATTGGCGTTTTCCCAAACATCCTCTTCAGGTGCAAACTGGGTTTGGGAGACGAAGTTCTTAATTGCCAATAATGAATCTTGGGTAACATCATCCAAGGTCACCGTCTTTAACTCATCGGCGCACAGGTGACGACATTTTTCCAGATCACCCACTTCTGCCGCTTCAGCTAGAGAGAGCAACTGACCCAAAATGCCTGACCGATCAACAATGGCGTCTACGACCACACCGGGAAGATTGAAGTGCGATAGCAACTCACGTGCTGACTCATCAAACAGATTATCAATTAAAGATAAGCCGCCTACCAAGAAGGCTAAGTCGCTAGAGCCTAAACCGCCACCTGCACCCAACTTGGTTGACAGAGATTCCATGAAGAAAGCTCGCACACAAACCAGTTGCAACAAAGGCGTAGCATCCAAAGCTACCTTGGCTTTAGCATCCGCATAAAGCAAAAGCTGCGTCCAGCGAGTAATCCGCTTGACGCCAGAGATCACAGCAGCGTCTCGGATATTTTCAGGCTTATCGCGCTTACGACGCGAGTCAATCTCAGCAATTACCATCAGATGCTTAGAAACAACTGGGTTAGCCTCAATTGCAGTCACTAAGTCTTTTAACTCTGGAGAAGAAAGCAACAAGGTCAAGAGCTGTAATAACTTGCGATACTCCTCACCTCGATGCAAAGAAAGCTCAGGATCGGGCTTAACAAAGTAAAAACCTTCAAATGCATCACAACCTACATCACGCGCCTGATGAAATTCTTCTGGCTCATGAACGTTCACTGCAATAATTTGTAATACATTAGTAGCGCCCTTGGACTTTTCATCGCGCGGCAGTGGAATGCCTTTGCAGTAATCAATCAGACTGGATGGCTTAGCGACTTTTTGTAGATCCAATTTGATATAACGAAATTTGGGCAATATGTCATCAAGGCCATCAAAGACTTCGGTCAGTCCCGTTAATACAAATTTATAGCCAGCGCTTCTCAGTCTCTCGAGCTTTTGTAAAACTTCAGGAACGGGGGGCTCGCCAGAATCATCAAGATCTTTCTTGACCTCGGGATCTTCTACAGTTTCTGTAACCTGACTTGCTTCTGTCTTGATTACCTCTAAGATCTCTGCAAGATGAATTTGTAGCGGAAACTTAATCGCCGGAAAACCTCTGAGTTCATCACCTAGTTGATCGACGCGAATATCAATAAAACCTAAATGCTGACCTAGAGATTGGGTGACGCCCTTGGTCTTGAGGGAATAAAAGATTTCGGGGAGAGTGACCTGGGTCACCTCTTTGCCATCGTCATCTCTCAGGTTGGCGTCAGTCACCTCTTCTGGGTAACTTACTTCGGCTTTAGGGTCCTCAGCTAGGCGTTTAGCAATTTGTGCCAATACCTCATTACGATCGTTCAGCCGTTTAGCTTTGAGTGTGGTACACGGTCGAAAGAAAAGCTCATACCCAATAATCGCTTGTTCTCTATTGATGATGGGCTCACGTCCAAGATAAGGATTTTCAGGCGCAATTTTCTCAGGCCCCTTGGGAGCCTGAATTGGTTCAGATTGCGCTTTTTTCTTGAAGAGTGCCATAACTAAAGTAATAAAAACGAGTAAAGCATTAACCTCATTTTTACCACAATTGGCTCATAATTTAGCCGTTTATCTGCACTAAATCCGAACCCTTTTCCTCTTTGAGGTCATATCCAGATTGGCTTGATACCCTCTTCCAGGGAATGGCTTGGACCCAAATCAAAGATGAGGACTACATTGATCATAAAATACAGAATAAAATATTTTGAAGTATCCAATTCTTTAATTGAATGAGAGCGCCTCAATGAAAAAATTAGTCATCATCATGCTGTGTTGTTTTAGTTCTGTAGCTATGGCTAATTGGTTAGAACTGGGTAGCAACGATACCGCCGTGATCAAGATCGATACCAGCACGATTAAACGTAACCCCTACTCCATTCAAGCTTGGGTTTTATACGACCTTAAGAAACCACAACAAATCTTTGAAGGCGATAGAGATTTTTATTCTGGGGTAGCGCTTTACGAATATGACTGCACAGAAAATAAAGTCCGATTTCTAGAAAAATATGCCTATACCGAAAAGAATGGGGAAGGTGATCGTATCTTTTCATCTAACAAACCAGAAAATTGGATCAGCATTCCACCCAATGTATTAAATTTCAAAGCGTTTACTTATTTGTGCAGACCCAAATAAGCTAGTAAGTTTGTTTAGATATTCTTTATTTACGACGCTCTTGGATCAATACCAAGTCAAAACTAAAGCTTGATCCCTGCCCTTCAATACTCTGGATATTGAGCTTACTACCCATCAACTCCAAAATACGATTGCCAATCGTCAAGCCCAAGCCCGTACCTCCAAAGCGCCGAGAGATTGAACCATCGGCTTGAGCAAATGGCTCAAGTACTTTTTGTTGAGCCTCTTGTGAAATACCAATCCCGCTATCTTTGACGGTAAAGCGCAAAGTCAATGTGGAATTCTCTAGCTTAAGCGTCTTAATCGATAGATCTACTGAACCTTGTTCAGTAAACTTGATTGCGTTACCAACAAGATTATTAACTACAAGACTGAGATTAAAAAAATCACCAATCAATTGTGTTTTAGGTTCTAAGTTGCAAATAAGATTCAATTGCAAGCCCTTAGCCTTGGCACTTTCTAAAAATAAAGCACGCACCCTAGTAAAGAGGTCTTCAATGGTGAATGGCGCAGTATTAATGTGCGCCTTATCAGCTTCTAATTTAGAGAAATCCAGAATATCGTTCACAATCTCAAGGAGTAACTTGGCTGAAGATTCAATGCCTTGCAAATACTCTTGAACTACCGGGCTTAAAGGCTCATATAAGGCCAAAGCAGATAAGCCAATAATCCCCGTCATAGGAGTGCGAATCTCATGAGACATATTCATTAAAAACTGGGTTTTAATATTGAGTGCAGACTCAGCATCGGTCTTTGCCTGCACTAGCTCAGTAATTTCCCAATTAGTGCCGACCATCCGTAGTGGTTTATTGTCAGCGTCTCTTTCTACAAGTGCTAAACCACGAATAAAGTGGATGCTACCGTCGGGCCAAATCGTTCTAAATTGAGTATTAAATTCACTAGCCCCCTCAAGAGCCTTGGTAATTGCCGACTCCGCACTCCCCCTATCATCCCGGTGAAGCCTTTCAGCCCAATCAGCATAGGTACCGGTAAACTGATCCCGAGTAATGCCGTAGAGCTTGAGCATTTGCCCATCCCAAACCAAGCGATTGTTAAAGAAGTCGTATTCCCAAATACCGACACCACCCGCACGAGCTGCTAGCTCTAAGCGATTCTTGGTTTCAAAAATAATCTTTTCGGATACTTTGCGCTCTGTGATATCACGCTGAATAGAAACCCAATGGGTAAACCAACCGGATTCATTAGCAATCGGAAAAATATTGAGCTCTTGCCAGAACTCTTCACCATTTTTTCTGTAATTTAAGATTTCTTCACGAATATGCTTCCACTCTCCCAGAGCTTTAAAAATTCTGTTTTTGGTCTCCGGGTCAGATCTTGGCCCTTGAAGCATGCGAGGATTTTTTCCTAACACTTCGTGTGGCGCATAACCCGTTTCTTTGACAAAAGCTTCATTCACATACACAATGCGCGGCTCTTGATCGTCAGTGGGAATATCTGTAATTACGACAATATCATTTGTATTTGCAATCACGACGCCAGCTAACCTGACAAATTCCTCGCGATCAACGATGGAAAAAGAGGGATCCTCGAGTAACTTCGCCGCTTGATTACTAATATCGGGAGAATGATTAGAGCTAGTCATAAGGTCGAATTATAGATTTACCCACCGCTTTGGCAAAACTTCATTCTAGAGCAGAAATTCTGGCGAATGAAATGTATAACTTAAGCAAGCGAATTTTGCAGCGTAGATGAAATAGTATTGAGAAACTCTTTAAATCCGATAGGTTTTTCAATCAGGCCATTAAAACCAGAATCGATGATTGCCTGCTTGTCATCTTGCATCACTGAGGCTGTAAAAGCAACAATCGGTATAGCGGCATAACGAGCATCAGCACGCATCCATTTCAAACAATCAAAACCACTCATACCTGGTAGTTGGATATCCATCAACACCAAATCTGGGCGCTGCTTTTCAAGCTGTGCTTGCAGGTCCTCGCCACACTCAATTTCACTAGTCTCATATCCAGAGGACTGCAAAATATCTTTGGCCAAGGTTAAATTGAGAGGGCTATCATCCACAATCAATACATGCTTCATTCAGAAACTCCCGACTCTACCTTGGGGATGAAGAAGGTAAAGCTTGCACCTTCTCCTAATACAGAGTCCAGCTTGAGCCAACCATTTTGGAGATGAATGAGACGCTTCACGATCGCTAAGCCAAGACCGGTACCTTCCATCTTTCTGGTGTAGTCATTTTCAACCTGCTTAAATTCTTCGAAGATCTTTTCCTGGTCCTTAGGATCAATACCAATACCTGAGTCCTTGACAACAATCTTGATGCCGGCATCAGTAGATTCAGCTCGTACAGTAATGTCGCCACCCTCAGGCGTAAATTTGACAGCATTGGTCAGTAAGTTGAGCAAGATTTGCTTCATCTTGCGCTCATCTGCATAAACAAGATTTTCACCCTCGCTAATGAAGACATTTAGCTTTAACTTGTTCTTCTTTACTCGCTCTGAGACTATAGCCACGCAAGATTGAATCGTTTTATTGAGCGAGAAGATCTCTCGAAACACTTCTACTTCACCGGATTCAATTTTAGATAAGTCGAGAATATCGTTAATTAAATCGAGCAGATGTTTGCCGGAATTAAAAATATTCTTTACATATTCTGACTGCTTGGTATTGAGTTCACCAAAAATCTTTTCTTTCAGAAGTTCTGAGAAACCAATAATAGAATTCAGAGGTGTTCTAAGTTCATGCGACATATTGGCTAAGAATTCAGACTTATGCCGATTGGCACTATCTAATAAAAGATTGCTTTCTTGTAAGCGAATTTGTTTATCCTCGAGCTCTTGAGTACGCTCACGTACTTTGTGATCTAAATCGCGATTCTGCCTCTCAATAATTTCATTGGACTCCCTCAAGGCACTTTCAGCCTTACTAATTTGTAGTAATTCATTATGAATTTGCTCATTGCGATTCAGAATCATTTTGATAAAAATGAATAGCAAGACTAAATTGAGAATAGCAATGAACCAAATAGCAGAGAGTGCCCTGAGCCAAGTCTTTAGAAAAATATTGTCAGCAACTACTGGAGTAACGATGAAGGGGAAATTAGCCACTCGTCTGGGAGCTACGATACGCGTATCTGAAAGATTGTCCTGGATGGCTCTTGGGGAATTTACTTCTGCAACTGCATGATCAATTTTCGGATCCGACAGCAGTTTATAAGTACTACCAGTCAAAATCTTTTTACCGATTAAATCATCCTTGAAAGGATATGCCGTCATTAAAGAAAAATCATCCCGATACAATGAAACAGAAGCGCCATCGCCTAGATTGCTAATCACCTTTTTGTAAAATTCGGAAAAGTTTTCGGCTGATACTCCAACCTGCAAGGTGCCTAAAAAATCACCGCTAGGGGTTTGTAATCTTTTAGCAAGATAAAACACCCACTTACCAGTGCCTTTATTTTTGACGGGTAGACTGAAGTAAATTTTCCCTGCGGGATGATCTCTTTGCTCCTGAAAATAATCACGCTCAGATAAATTAATCGGAGGTGGCGGATAAGATCTCGAGAAGTTCACTAAACGACCATCATCAAGCGCAATAGAGGCTACATCAATTAGGGGATTGGAGCTAATCTTTTCAGAAAGCAGTTGATGAACCGATTTCTGAGCAGCATATTGCTTAAATGTTGCTTCATTGGAAAAGCTACTTTGCGGTAAGGCACTATAGATGCTATTGAGAGCGACTTCCGCTGAAATAAACGTTTGCGCAGCATGCTCAGACAAGGTGAGAGAGATATTATCGGTCTGCTGCTTCCAATCAGATTCAGCATTGAACTTCAGATAAAAACTAGCAGCAATGGCTATGGCAACAACCAATAGGCCTAACGCAACACCAGAGGCAATAATGACTGAACGGTTATTTTTCAATTGAGCGGCTGCAATCTGGGGAAATATTCTCAAGCTCTAGCGCACTAGTTACCAAAATGGGCTATAAGTTCTTGCTCTACTACCAGCGCAAGATCTTTGAGATGCTCTTGCTCTTTTTCGGAAAAGGTTCTCGGCTCAGTATCAATGATGCAAAGCGTGCCAGCAGCAAGACCGCCAGGAAGATAAAGCGGGATACCAGCGTAGAAACGAATAAATGGCTTGCCAACAACCAATGGATTATCTTTAAAACGACTATCCTCTTGTGCGTTAGGAATGAGAAAAATACCCTCACCTAAAATTGCATGACCACAAAAAGAAATATCCCGTGGAGTTTCTGAGGCATCCAAGCCACAGCTAGACTTAAACCACTGCCGATCTTTATCAACCAATGAAACCAGCGCAATGGGCACATTAAATACTGAGCGCGCTAGTTTAGTAACCCGATCAAAACGCTCTTCAGGTTCAGTATCCAAAATTTCAAGCTGACGCAATCCAGCCAGTCTTTCTGACTCATTTTTTGGATTTTCAGGTGTCTGCACCAATTACTCCTAATGAGATAAATTGCAAAAGATGGCTACTGAGAAATTTTGAATGCTTCAATAGACTTATCAATGTCTTTAAACATAATAGATCCACGGGGTTTAGCACCAGAATCTGCATTTAAGCGGGACTGAGTGCGCATATCCAAGAGGATTTCACCAGCCTTGGCTTCGCGACACAAGCGAGAAACGATTTCAGTGACAGCCCCAATCGCGGTATAGTCTTCACGACCCTCAAAACCCATCATACCCAAAGTTGCAAAACCAGTAGCAACACCAACTCCTAGCGATAAGGCTGGGTTATAGCCCTTTTGGCCCCATCGTACTTTGAGGTTAGCAAAAGCGGTTTGAAAGCGTTTAGCGAGATTGATAGCCTGCATCGGAGCGTTATCAACTGGAATGGGATCGTTGAAAAAGATGACGATTTCATCACAGGAAAAACGCTGTACGGTGCCATTAAATTGACTAATGAGCTTACCTAGGATTTGATGAAACTCACTCAAAATAATCATCACTTCCTCTGGCTCTCTATCCATTACTAAGTTACCAAAGCCACGCAACTCAAAAAAGGCAATAGTAATTTCTTTGCGATGGGGCTGCAGCAGACCCTCTTGCTTGTCAGACACTATTTTAGTAGCGACATCAGTAGGTAAAGATCGCTTCAGCTTATTGAGGCTTTCAATTTCTTGAACTTGTTGTGCAACCTTTTTTTCTAAATCTTGATTCAGTTGTAGCAGTTCTCTATTTTTATCGGCGATCTCTTTTTGTAAGCCAGCGATCCGTAACAATGAATCTACACGGGCTAATAATTCTGCTTGATTGATGGGCTTACTTAAAAAGTCATCGGCACCCGCCTCCAAACCTTTGACTTTCTCTGTTGTGGGATCAAGCGCTGTCAGCATCACCACTGGCAACAATGCAGTTTGTGGTTTGTTACGAATAGCTTGGCACACTTCATATCCGGACATCTTTGGCATCATGACATCGAGTACCACGAGGTCGGGAATGGATTCTTCTATTAACTTGAGAGCCTCTGCACCACTAGAGGCTGTTTTGACAGCATAGTCACGACTCTCCAATACAGCCTTTAGTAAATCAATATTTTCAGCGGTATCACCAACAATTAGAATATTGGTAGGTTTCATAGCTTAGTGACTAATTTATATAGGTATTTTAGGTGGTGTGAGGGTTCATTTTCCGCGCCAATCTATTATATTATCTTTACATTGTCTTGATGCCGTTTTGAGGCTGCCCTATGCAAGTTACTGGAGATCACATGCAAAAAGTATTTACCATCCGCGCAGAATGGGACAGCGATGCCAGCATTTGGTCGGCCACCTCCGATGATGTGGTGGGATTAGCAACCGAAGCTGATTCAATTGAAGTCCTTTTTAATAAGCTCTCTTCCATGCTTCCAGAATTAATGCTCTTAAATAAACTGACGGATCAAGCTGAAATTGTGTATGAAGTGCTGGCCCGTAAATGTGCTACGGCTCACATTCCAACTGAGGCGTAATCATGGCTAAAGTCATCGGATCCTATCGGGGAAACTCTTTTTCGACAGATTTAGTTGCAATACTCAAAGAGGCTGGCTGCCACTATCATGCGCCAGCTCACAGAGGGAATCACGATATTTGGTTTTCACCAGTAACCAGTGTCTACTTCCCCTTAGATAGCAAAATACTCTCGCACCATACTGCTAATGCGGTTTTGAAGATTGCTGGCCTGCCCGAACAATTTGAGGCCCATCAAGATGAAGATGCTGAAGATAAGACTGAGTAACTAAATCAATAGTTCTTGTGCATCAAAAATTTTGGATGCGAATTATCTAAAAATCGCTAGTAAGGAGGATGCCGCGTTATTCATCTGCGAGATTACCTGAAAATCTAGACTTTGTTGCGTGCTTAAAGCCTGCAAACTAGCTTGCAAGGCAGTCAAATCAATATTCTGAATATCATCCACTGTTTTCTGTGAACTGGTGACCAATTTAGTGCTCTTATCTAGTGCGCTATTGAGATCTGTACTAGCAGCCGACAAAGATGCTTGGGTAGAAGAGATTTGTGAAATAAATTGATTGATCAAAGCGATTGCTTTGGGTGCATTGGCTTGCCCAGAAACCATCTGACTGGCAGTCACGGTTGCCATTGGTCCATAGGAGGTTCCCGTTAAGGTCAAAGTACTTCCGGTACTCACTCCAGTAAAACCACCTACGAATGTGCCACTGAAGGCTCCAAGATTTGAGCCTGGCTCTCTACCCGCAGTAATTTTGCTAGCAAATAATGAAGCGACTTCAGAGGGCGTTAAGTTTGTATTAGCAGTCAGCGTCAGACCACCAATTGTTGCACTATCACCCGCATTGAGATCATACAAGGTGACCGTCTGAACGGCACGAACACCTAATACACCATTAGAACCAGCAGCTTGCGTAGTGACATTTGAAGAAGATAAGGCAACTCTAGCAGTCACACTACCATCTACGCTCACCGTGCCCATCGGTCCGAAGTTTTGACCTGTAAGGGTTAGAACTCGTCCTAGGC